>NZ_JBSHDU010000014.1:0-133700 GCF_053616475.1 Streptomyces sp. NPDC055815
TTAATTCCACACGGCGGGTATATAGCTATTTTGTTAGAGCGCCTCATGGGAATGAAGGTGTAATGGATTACAATTCTCCTTAGCTCAACAGACTAGAAGCGGGCCACTCGGATCGAGTGGCCCGCTTCTTCGTTTCCCGCCCCTCCGGGCCCCGGCCGCCGCTCCGCTCCGTGGAACGCCGGTGCGGCCCGCTCGGGCCCTGCGGTACCCTGGCGCCATGCGTGCCGTACGCCTCCTGCTTACCGAGCCGCGCTGACCAGTCCCGACGGGTGACAGACATCCGTCGGAGTCGGCGCGGCATCCCCTCCTGTGCGAGGGGATTTTTCATTTCGGGCAGTTCGTGGCAGTGGGCAGAGACGATCGATGGAGCATCAAGGACCATGACCGAGATCACGACGGCCGCCGAGACGGCGGCCCCTCATCGCTACACGGCGGCCATGGCCGCCGACATCGAGGCACGCTGGCAGGACTTCTGGGACGCCGAGGGAACCTACGAGGCGCCGAACCCCACCGGTGACCTGGCGGGCGACCCCGCGGTCGCCGCCCTGCCCAAGAAGTTCATCATGGACATGTTCCCGTACCCCTCGGGTGCGGGCCTGCACGTCGGCCACCCGCTGGGCTACATCGCCACGGACGTCTTCGCCCGCCACGCGCGCATGACCGGCCACAACGTGCTGCACACCCTGGGCTTCGACGCCTTCGGCCTGCCGGCCGAGCAGTACGCCGTGCAGACGGGCACGCACCCGCGCGTGTCCACCCAGGCCAACATGGAGAACATGAAGGTCCAGCTGCGCCGGCTGGGCCTGGGCCACGACAAGCGCCGGTCGTTCGCCACGATCGACCCGGACTACTACAAGTGGACCCAGTGGATCTTCCTGCAGATCTTCAACTCCTGGTACGACGACGAGGCCAAGAAGGCCCGTCCGATCGCCGAGCTGATCGAGCAGTTCGAGAACGGCACCCGTGAGGTCCCCGGCTCCACGCGCGCGTGGAGCGAGCTGAGCGCCGCCGAGCGCTCCGACGTCCTGGGCGAGTACCGCCTGGCGTACGCCTCCGACGCGCCCGTCAACTGGTGCCCCGGCCTGGGCACCGTCCTGGCCAACGAGGAGGTCACCGCCGACGGCCGCTCCGAGCGCGGCAACTTCCCCGTCTTCAAGGCCAAGCTGCGCCAGTGGAACATGCGGATCACCGCCTACGCGGACCGTCTGCTGGACGACCTGGACGCGCTGGACTGGCCCGAGGCCATCAAGCTGCAGCAGCGGAACTGGATCGGCCGCTCCGAGGGCGCCCGCGTCGACTTCCAGGTCGGCGACACCGGTGCCATCACCGTCTTCACCACCCGCCAGGACACCCTGTTCGGCGCCACCTACATGGTCCTGGCGCCCGAGCACGACCTGGTCGAGAAGATCGTCCCGGCCGCCTGGCCCGAGGGCACTCACGAGGTGTGGACCGGCGGTCACGCCACCCCCTCCGAGGCCGTCGACGCCTACCGCAAGCAGGCCGCCTCCAAGTCCGACGTCGAGCGCCAGGCCGAGGCCAAGGACAAGACCGGCGTCTTCACCGGCGCGTACGCGACCAACCCGGTCAGCGGCCAGCAGGTCCCCGTCTTCATCGCCGACTACGTCCTGATGGGCTACGGCACGGGCGCGATCATGGCCGTCCCCGCGCACGACAGCCGCGACTTCGCCTTCGCGCGCGCCTTCGAGCTGCCGATGCGCTGCGTCGTCGAGCCGAGCGACGACCGCGGCACCGACCCCTCCACCTGGGACGACGCCTTCTCCTCCTACGAGGCGAAGCTGGTCAACTCGGCCAGTGACGAGATCTCCCTGGACGGCCTGGGAGTCGTCGACGCCAAGGCGAAGATCACCGCCTGGCTGGCCGACCGCGGCATCGGCGAGGGCACCGTCAACTTCCGGCTGCGCGACTGGCTGTTCAGCCGTCAGCGGTACTGGGGCGAGCCCTTCCCGATCGTCTACGACGAGGACGGCGTCGCCCACTCGCTGCCCGAGTCGATGCTGCCCCTGGAGCTGCCGGAGGTCGAGGACTACTCGCCGCGCACCTTCGACCCCGACGACGCGGACACCCAGCCGGAGACCCCGCTGTCCCGCAACGAGGACTGGGTCAACGTCACCCTGGACCTGGGCGACGGCCGCGGTCCGCAGCGCTACCGGCGCGAGACCAACACCATGCCCAACTGGGCCGGCTCCTGCTGGTACGAGCTGCGCTACCTGGACCCGAACAACGCCGAGAAGCTGGTCGACCCCGCCGTCGAGCAGTACTGGATGGGCCCCCGCGAGGGCATGCCGACCGGCGGCGTCGACCTGTACGTCGGCGGCGCCGAGCACGCCGTGCTGCACCTGCTGTACGCGCGCTTCTGGTCCAAGATGCTGTTCGACCTGGGCCACATCTCCTCGGCCGAGCCGTTCCACAAGCTGTACAACCAGGGCATGATCCAGGCCTTCGTCTACCGGGACGCCCGCGGCATCGCCGTGCCGGCGGCCGAGGTCGAGGAGCGGGACGGCGGCTTCTGGTACCAGGGCGAGAAGGTCAGCCGCGTCCTGGGCAAGATGGGCAAGTCCCTGAAGAACGCGGTCACGCCGGACGAGATCTGCTCCGAGTACGGCGCCGACACCCTGCGCCTGTACGAGATGGCCATGGGCCCGCTGGACGTGTCGCGCCCCTGGGACACGCGCGCGGTGGTCGGCCAGTACCGGCTGCTGCAGCGGCTGTGGCGCAACATCGTCGACGAGGCGACCGGTGAGGTCACGGTCGTCGACACCGCGCCCGACGAGGACACGCTGCGTGCCCTGCACAAGGCGATCGACGGCGTCGCGCAGGACATGGCCGCGATGCGCTTCAACACCGCCATCGCCAAGATCACCGAGCTGAACAACCACCTGACCAAGTCCGGTGGCGCGGTCTCCCGGCCGGTCGCCGAGCAGCTGGTGCTGCTGGTCGCCCCGCTGGCCCCGCACATCGCCGAGGAGCTGTGGCGCAAGCTGGGCCACACCGACTCGGTCGTCCACCAGGACTTCCCGGTCGCCGACCCGGCGTACGTCGTCGACGAGACCGTGACCTGCGTCGTGCAGATCAAGGGCAAGGTCAAGGCCCGCCTGGAGGTCTCCCCGTCGATCACGGACGCGGAGCTGGAGACCCTGGCGCTGGCCGACCCGCACGTGGTCGCGGCGCTCGGCGACGCACAGATCCGCAAGGTGATCGTGCGCGCGCCGAAGCTGGTCAACATCGTCGCCGGCTGACATCGGCCCTTCCCCTAGGGGAAGCGTGGGGGCAGGTTGAGGGTTCGAATGGAACCGTCGGCCTGCCCCTTCCGTTTACCGTGGAGGAACCACACCCGTGGGGATTCGACGGACGCCGGAGGGCCGCACATGGAAGCCACGATTATCACGATCATGGCGCTGCTCTTCTTGTCCTTCGTGGCGCTCGGAGTGTTCGTCACCGTGAAGGTCGCGAAGGCCGCCAAGCGCGGCGTCGACCGCACCATCGACCAGGCGCGGCGCACGGTCGAGGACACCACCCTGCGGGCCAAGAGCTTCGGCCAGGGCGGGGCCGCCGGGGAACTGGCCCGGCTGCGGCTCTCGCTGCGCACCTCGATGCGCGCCACGCAGGAGGCACTGCAGGCGGGCGTCGCCGAGGACGCCTCGCTGAAGGAGTCGCTCGACCTGTTCCACCGGCTCAGCGCCCACGGGCTCGAACTCGACGCGGACCTCAAGCGCCTGGAGCGCGAGCCCGACCGGGCGTGGGTGGCCGACCAGCTTCCCGAACTCGCCGCGCGGACCGAGCGGATCACCGGCTCCGCCGACGCGCTGCGGCGCGCCGCCCGGGACCGGGCGCTGAAGTTCGCCGAGGACGACCTGTCGACGCTCAGCGCGCAGATCGACGTCGAGGCCGGCGCCCTGCGCCACTGGACGGTGCAGGAGAGCGCCCCGGGGACGCCCCCGGCAGCCGCTCCCGGGGTGCCGGACGGCGCGACGGCCGACGGATGGGGGCAGCCCGCGGGGCCCGCCGCTCAGGGCGGTCCTCGGGCGGCCGGAGAGCCGTCCGCGATCACCGGGCCCGACCCTCGGCGGACCGCCTACCCCTGGGAGAAGTCCGCCCGCCCCGAGACCACCACCTGAGGGAACGGTCCTCGGCGAGACCCTGACGGGGCGCGGACTGACCGTCCGGTGGGGGGCCGGGCTGCCGCGCGACAGCCTCGGCGGGTAACCTCCCGCTCATGTCCCGGCATGTCGCGATCGTCACCGATTCCACGGCCTACCTGCCACGCCAGACGAGGGAGCGGCACGCCATCACCACGGTCCCGCTGACCGTCGTCATCGGCGACCGCGCCCTCGAGGAGGGCACCGAGATCTCGGCCAAGGCCCTTGCCGAGGCCTTGCAGAAGCGCCGGCCCGTCACCACCTCGCGGCCGAGCCCCGAGGTCTTCGCCGAGGCCTACCGCGAGGCGGCCGCGGCGGGCGCGAAGGGCGTCGTCTCGCTCCATCTGTCCGCCGAGGTCTCCGGGACCTACGACGCCGCCGTGCTCGCCGCCAAGGACGCCCCCCTGCCCGTACGGGTCGTGGACACCCGCATGGTCGGCATGGCACTGGGCTTCTGCGCCCTCGCGGCGGCGGAGGTCGCGGAGGCCGGCGGCTCCCTCGACGAGGCGGTCGCGGCGGCCGAGAAGCGTGCCGCGGGCACCTCCGCCTACTTCTACGTCGACACCCTCGACTATCTGCGCAGGGGTGGCCGCATCGGCGCCGCACAGGCGCTCCTCGGCTCCGCGCTCGCCGTGAAGCCGCTCCTCGAACTCGACGGCGGACGGATCGAACTGCGGGAGAAGGTGCGAACGGCCTCGAAGGCGATCGCGCGCCTGGAGGAGATCGCCGTGGAGCGGGCCGGCTCCGGCCCCGTCGACATCGCCGTGCACCACCTCTCCGCACCGGAGCGGGCCGACGCGCTCGCGGACCGGCTCGGGGAGCGGGTGCCGGGAATCGAGGATCTCCACGTCAGCGAGGTGGGCGCGGTCATCGGCGCGCACACAGGACCGGGGCTCCTCGCGGTCGTGGTCTCGCCGCGCTGAGACCCGTCGTCTCAGCTGGGCCGAGGCCCAGTCGTCCCCCGCAAGGGTGAGGGAGTTTTCCACAGCGGAGCGCCTGTCCACGGAAGACGGCTGAGCTCCGCACGGGCCTGCCGTGATCTCTACCGTCACGGACATGACTCTTCGTACACATATCTCATCGACCGCTTCCAGGACCCGGGGCAGGGCGGGTGGTCCGACCAGCGGGCCCGGGCGGGCGCCTGGTTCGGACGGGCGCAGTCGGCCGGGAGGGCGGGGCTCGCCCGCCGGCCGGGCCCGAAGGCGCGCCCTGGTGGTCCGGACCCTCGGGGTGCCGGGGGAGGCCGTACGGCGGCGGCGGGACGCCTTGTTCCCCACGGCGACACCGCCGGTGCCGGGGGTGGCACCGCCTCCGGTGCGCGCGCCGGAGGTCCGGGAGGTGCCGGAGGCGCCGGAGCGTGGTTCCCCGCCAGGGGTACGGGAGCGGCTGGCCGCGCTGCTCAGGGAACGGACTCCGCTGTGGGTGCAGACCAGGTGTGGGCTGGAGCCGAGGGCGCTGGCCGCGCTGACGGTGGTCCTGCTCGTGGCCGGGGGCCTCGCTGGCGGCTACTTCTGGACCGGTCGGCCGGAGGCGGTGCGCGCTCCCGAACTCGTCCGCGCCGCCGTCCCCGCCGTCCCCGCCGTCCCCGCCCCAGTGGGCGCCACCGTGCCCGCGCCGGCGCCCGTGCCGAAGGCCGGGGCGTCCGGGGCGCGGGTCGTCGTCGACATCGGTGGCAAGGTGCGCAGGCCCGGGGTGCTGACCCTGCCGGCCGGCTCGCGTGTGGCGGACGCCCTGCGGGCGGCGGGTGGGGCGGAGCCGGGTGCGGATCTCACCGGGGTCAACCGGGCCCGTGTCCTGTTCGACGGTGAGCAGGTCCTGGTCGGTCTTCCGGGGCCCCCGGCGGGCGGTTCGGGACCGGGCGGCGGCGCGGGCGGCGGTGTACCGGGCGGGCCGGGGGCGCCGTTGAGCCTCAACACCGCCACGGCGGAGCAGCTCGACGGCCTCCCGGGTGTCGGGCCCGTGCTCGCCCAGCACATCGTCGACCACAGGACGGAGCACGGCGGCTTCCGGTCGGTCGGGGAGCTGCGGGAGGTCAACGGCATCGGTGAGCGCCGGTTCGCCGATCTCGAACCGCTGGTCCGGCCGTGAAGCCCGGCGGGGCGACCGGCGGGGCGACCGGCGGGGAACCCGGCGTGCCGGGGCCGGTGCGGCGGGAGGAGACGGTCGATCTCCGGCTCGTTCCCCTCGCGCTGGCGGCCTGGGCGGCGGCGGCCTGGGCCGTGGGTGCCACCGGGTGGTGGGCGGTGGCCGGCGTCACGGTCTGCCTGGTCGGGGCGCTGGTCCTGTTGGTGCGCCGGCCGGTTCGGAGGCCCGCCGGCCGAGGTGGCGGTTCTGGCGCCGCCGAACCGGGGGCCATGCCCGGGTGGCGGTTACGGGCGACCGCGTGGGCCGGGGTGCTGCTCTGCGCCGCGGCCGGGGCCACCTCGGCGGGGCTGCACGCGGCGGACCTGCGGCGGGGGCCCGTGCCCGAACTGGCGCGGGAGTACGCGCGGGTGCGGCTGGAGGTGGCGGTCACGTCCGATCCACGGCTCACCCGGCCCAAGGTGCGGGGCAACGCGATGGCTCCGGTCTCGATCGTCCTGGACGGCGAGGTGATCCGGGTCGAGCGGTCGGACGGCTCGGTCCACCGGACCCGGACGCCGGTCCTGGTGATCGTGCCGTCGGGGGAGGGGCGGGAGGAATGGCTGCGGCTCCTGCCCTCCACCCGGTTGCGGGTCGGCGGCCGGCTCGCGCCGCCGCTGAGCCCGGGCGAGCCCTTCGCCGCGGTGCTCAAGGTCGCCGGGGCCGGACCGCCGCGGATCGTGGGACCGCCGAGCGCGCTGCAACGGACGGCGGGGGACCTGCGCGCCGGGCTGCGGAGGGCGACCGAGGGGCTCGACCCTGACGCGAGGGCGTTGCTGCCCGGACTGGTCGTGGGGGACACCTCCCGGATCGGACCCGAGCTGCGGGACGCCTTCGAGGCCACCGATCTCACCCATCTGCTCGCCGTGTCCGGGAGCAACCTCACGGTCGTGCTGCTGCTGCTCATCGGGCGGCCCGGGCGGGCGCACCAGGTGGAGCGGGGTGGGCTCGCGCCACGGATCGGGTTGTCCCTGAGGTTCACGGCGCTGGCCGGCGGAGGGCTGACACTGGCCTTCGTGATCGTCTGCCGGCCCGATCCGAGCGTGCTGCGCGCCGCGGCCTGCGGACTCGTCGCCCTGCTCGCGATCGGGACCGGACGCCGGAGATCCCTGATCCCCGCGCTGGCGGCGGTCGTCCTCGTCCTGGTGCTCTACGACCCCTGGCTCGCGCGGAGTTACGGCTTCCTGCTGTCGGTCCTGGCGACCGGGGCGCTGCTGACGATCGCCCCGCGCTGGAGCGAGGCGCTGCGCCGGCGCCGGGTGCCCGGCCGGCTGGCCGAGGCGCTGGGCGCGGCTCTGGCGGCGCAGGCGGTGTGTGCGCCGGTCGTGGTGGTCTTCGCGGCCCGGGTGAGTCTGGTCGCCGTCCCGGCGAACCTGTTCGCCGAACTCGCGGTGGCGCCGGCGACGGTGTGCGGGTTCGCCACGCTCGCCCTCGCGGCGGTCTGGATGCGGGCCGCGGAGGGGCTCGCGTGGGTGGCGGGATGGCCGGCCGGGTGGCTGGCCGGGGTGGCCCGTACGGGTGCCGCGTTGCCCGGGGCCGAGCTGGCCTGGCCCGGCGGGTGGTGGGGCGGCCTCGCGCTGGGGCTGCTCACGGCGCTGGTGGTGCTCGGGGCGCGCAGATTGCCCCACCGGGGTGTGGTCGGGGTGATCGTCGCCGGGGTGCTGCTGCTCGTGGTGGTGCGGCCGGCGCCGCTGGCCCGGTGGGTCACGGGGTGGCCGCCGCCGGGCTGGGTGTTCGCGATGTGCCAGGTGGGGCAGGGGGACGCGACGGTGCTGGCGGCGGGCGGGGACTCCGCCGTCGTGGTGGACGCGGGCCCCGATCCCGTACCCGTGGATCGCTGTCTGCGTGAACTCGGGGTGCGCCGGGTGCCGTTGCTGGTGCTCACCCACTTCCACGCGGACCATGTCGCCGGACTTCCCGGGGTGTTGCGGGGGAGGACGGTGGGCGCGATCCAGACCACGGGGCTCGAAGAGCCGCCCGGCCAGGCCGCGTTCGTGCGGCGGACGGCGGCCGCCGCCGGGGTGCCGCTGATCCGCGCGGCACCGGGCGAGCGGCGGAGGGTGGGGGCCCTGGAGTGGCGGGTGCTCTGGCCGTGGGCGGGTGGCGGGGTGCCGGCGGGCCCAGGGGCGTCGCCGGGATCGGAGGCGCCCGAGGGTTCCGAGGAGGGTGGCGGTGGGCCCAATGATGCCAGCGTGACGCTGCTCGTCCGGGCCGCCGGAGGGCTGAGTCTGCTGCTGCTCGGGGATCTCGAACCGCCGGCCCAGCGGGCGTTGACGCGGGTTCATCCGGGGCTCGGGCCGGTGGATGTGCTCAAGGTCGCCCATCACGGTTCCGCGTACCAGGACCCGGGCCTGATGCGGCTGGTGCGGCCGAGACTCGCGCTGGTGTCGGCGGGGAGCGGCAACCCGTACGGGCACCCGGCGCCCCGGACCCTTGAGGCGCTGCGGGCGGGGGGTGCGCGGGTGCTGCGGACGGATCGGGACGGGGCCGTCGCGGTGGTGGGGGCGGGGCGGGGGCTCCTGGCCGTACCGGGAGGGGGGTGAGGCCGCCGCTGAGCTTGCTCGCAGAGGAAACCCGCTTGTAGAGAAATGCTTGTAAAGGAGTCTTTCTAAAGATATCTTTTCATCATGCCGGAGATCAGGGAACCGCAGCCCGGGGGCGAACAGCCCCGCAGCATCCGACTGACCGACCCGCGCGCGCTGCGGGCCTACGCCCATCCGCTGCGGATGTCGCTGGTGGGGCTGCTGCGCAGCAGCGGGCCCTTCACCGCCACCAGGGCCGCCGAGCTGACCGGCGAATCCGTGGCCAGCTGCTCGTACCACCTGCGGATACTCGCCAAGTACGGGCTGGTGGAGGAGGCGCCCGGCGGTCGGGGGAGGGAGAAGCCCTGGCGGGCCACCGCCCGGTACACCGAATGGCCGGACTACAGCGAGGACGCGACGGTCGCCGAGGCGGCCGTAGCGCTCAGCGCCGCCGTCGTCGAGCGCTACTTCGAGCGGGTCACCCGGGCCATCGAGAACCGGCACCGGCTGCCGAAGGAGTGGCGGGAGGCCGAGCAGTTCGGCGACTCCCTGCTCCACCTCACCCCCGAGGAGCTGGCCGGCCTCGGAGAGCGGATCGGCGAACTGCTCAGGCCCTACGAGGCGCGGGGGTCCGACCCGGCCCTCAGGCCCGAGGGCGCCCGGCCCGTCAGCATCCTGCGGATCGCGTACCTGGACCAGGACATCCCCGACAGCGAAGAGGAGTGACCCAGATGGCCCTCAGGGAACGCATACCGGAGCTGCTGCGCGAGCGGACCTTCCGCCGCTACTGGACCGGGCAGACCGTCTCCCTCGCCGGGGACCAGATCTCGCTCATCGCGATCCCGCTCGCGGCCGTCCTGGTCCTCGGCGCGGACGCCACGGAGATGGGCCTGCTCAAGACGGCCGAACTCCTGCCCGCCCTGCTGCTCAACCTGCCGCTCGGCGCCTGGGCCGACCGGCAGAGGAGCCGCAGACGCGCCATGATCGTGGCCGACATCGCGCGGGCGGCGCTGCTGCTGACGCTCCCCGTGGCCTACGCCCTGGACGCGCTGACGCTCGGCCAGCTGTACGCGGTGGCCTTCGGGATCGGCGCGCTCACCGTGCTCTTCGAGGTCTGCAACACCACGCTGTTCGTCGCCCTCGTCCCCACCGAGCGCTACGTCCAGGCGAACTCGCTGGTCAACGGCAGCCGTTCGATGGCCTGGCTGGCGGGACCCGGTGTCGGGGGTCTGCTCGTGCAGTTCCTCACCGCGCCGTTCGCGCTGGTCGCGGACGCCCTCACCTACCTGGTGTCGGCCGGTTACCTGACCCGGATCAAGGCGGTCGAACCCCCGCCGGCGCCCGCCGCCAAGGGGCACTTCACCGAGGGGCTGCGCTGGGTGGTCCGGGAGCGTTCGATGCGCGCGCTCTTCGCGGCCTCCGGCACGGTCCAGTTCTTCAACTTCATGTTCAGCACCTTGTTCGTCCTCTACGCGACCACCGAACTCGGCATCGGCGCGGGCCTGCTCGGCCTCGTGCTCGCGGCCGGAGCCGTGGGCGGCCTCCTCGGGGCGCTGGCCAGCGGGGCGGTCGTCCGGCGGATCGGGATCGGGGGCTCGCTCGTCCTCGGCTTCCTCGGATTCACGACGCCGCTGCTCCTGGTGCCCCTGGTGGGCGGGCCGCTTCCGCTGGTGGCGGGCGTCCTGTTCGTCGCGGAGTTCCTCTCCTGCGCCGGGGTGATGATCGTGGACGTCGCCGCGGGATCGTTCCAGATGGCGGCGATACCCGACGCCGTGCGAGCGAGGGTCATGGGCGCCTACCGCACGCTCAACCACGGCTTCCGCCCGCTCGGCGCGCTCGCCGGCGGTCTGCTCGGCACCGCGATCGGCCTGCGCCCCACGCTGTGGATCGCCACGGCCGGGGCCGTCCTGGCCGTGCTCTGGCTGCTGCCCTCGCCGCTGGCCCGGATGCGGGAACTGCCCGTGAGGGAAGGGGAATCCGTGCCCGTCGGATAGAGAAAAGTCGGGTGATACGGGGATCACCGAGAGGCAGACTGCCGGTATGACCACACATTCACCTGCCACCATCGACGCCTATCTCCGTCGCATCGGGGCGGAGCGGCCCGCGCTCGCGGACGCCGCCGCGCTGCGCGAGCTGCATCTGCGGCACCTGCGGACCGTGCCCTTCGAGAACCTCTCCATCCATCTCGGCGAGCCCGTCGTCCTGGACGAGAAGGCGCTCCTCGACAAGGTGGTGGGCGCCCGGAGGGGCGGGTTCTGCTACGAGGTCAACACGGCGTTCGCCGTGCTGCTGCGGGGGCTCGGGTACGAGGTCGCGCTGCTCCAGGGACGCGTGATCGGGCCGGACGGGACGCCGGGCATCCCGTACGACCACATGGCGCTGCTCGTGGAGACGGCGGAGGGGGAGCGGTGGCTGGCCGACGTCGGGTTCGGCGACCACAGCCATCATCCGCTGGCCTTCGACGCGCGCGACGAGCAGGTGGACCCGGGCGGGGTCTTCCTGATCGTGGAGACCGCGGAAGGCGATCTGGACGTGCTCCGGGACGGGAAGCCGCAGTACCGGCTGGAGCGGCGGCCGCGGGAGCTCGCCGACTTCACGGCGGGCGCCTGGTACCACCAGACCTCGCCCGACTCGCACTTCCCGAAGTCCCTGATCTGCTCCCGGCTCACGGAGGACGGCCGGATCACGCTCAGTGCCCCGAAGCTCATCACCCGCGCGGGCGGCGAGCGCGAGGAGCGGGTCCTCGACGGAGAGGACGAGGTGAGGAGCGCGTACCGGGAGCTCTTCGGCATCGAGCTTGACGTGCTGCCGACCGCGCGTAAGCGGAATGCTTAATTCGGACCCTCGGTAACACTTGTCTCCACTCGCCCCGTTTGCCTCGAACGCCTCAGCGGTGATCGAATGCGACTTCGTTGCACAGTGAACGAGTCGCACGGGGGTGCGTGAAGAATGTTCGAAGGTCTCTTCGGGAAGCGTGCGTCGGGAGCCGCGCGCGGCGGTCCGCTCGCCGGCCTCGCCGTCCCCTCCTCGGCGGGCGTGCTCAGCTGCCGGGTGCTCGACCCCGTGCACGAACCCGTCCGCCAGGCCGAGTTCGTCGTCAGCGACACGGCGGGCCGCAAGGTCCTGGGCGGCGAGACGGACCCGTACGGCACGGTCCTCGCGACCGTGCCGGCCGGCGAGTACCGGGTCGCCGTCACCTCCGAGGGGTACACGCCCTACCACGGCAGCGCCGTCGTCACCGAGGGCGAGCACCAGGGCCTCGGGGACGTCCTGCTTCAGGTCGCGCCCCAGCCGCAGCTCCCGGAGCCGGGCGACTGGGAGATCGACCCCCTGCACTCGCAGATCGGCTTCACCGCGCGACACATCGGCCTCGCCAGGATCCACGGACGGTTCAACAGCTTCGCGGGCGCGGTGCGGATCGCCGAACGCATGGAGCAGTCCGCGATGCACGTCGTCATCGACGCCGCCTCCATCGACACCGGGGTGCAGATGCGCGACGACCACCTGCGCTCCGGCGACTTCCTCGACGTCGGCGCCTATCCGACGCTGGAGTTCTTCAGCGAGCGCTTCGTCCACCGGGGCGGCAGCCGCTGGGCCGTCACCGGGGCGCTCACCCTGCACGGCGTGAGCCGCACGGTGACCCTCGACACCCAGTACCTGGGCCTCGGGAACGGCCTGGAGGGCGAGACCCGGGGCGCCTGCCGGGCCACGACCGAGCTGCACCGCGAGGACTTCACGCTCACCTGGCAGACGCTGCTCGCGCGGGGGATCGCGGCGGTCGGGTCCAGCATCAGCATCGACCTCGACGTCCAGATCGTTCCGAAGACGGGGCGTTCCTGAGGGGTCGCCCCTACGGGGCCTCCAGCCAGCCCTCGTACTCGGCGGCCAGCGCGTCGAGCGCCGCCGGGTCGAGGCGGGCCTGGGGGTCCTCCACGACCACCAGCCACTGCGCGTCCTCGGCGTCGTCCTCCCCGGCCAGGGCGTCCCGCACGAGCTGCGGTTCCTCGGCCAGGCCGAAACGGTCGGGGAGCTCGCCGGCGACCTCCTCGGCGGCGTCGCGGTCGGGCAGTACCAGTACGTGTCGTTCACTCACCCCGCCATTCTCGTCCCCTTCGCGGGCGGTGGTGTCAGTGGCCCGTGGGATGCTGGATCGCGATGGCCACCAGAAAGACTTCCCCCGACGACCTCCTCGGCCCCGTGACGCTCGCCGTGGGGCAGGAGGACCTGCTCCTCGACCGAGCCGTCCAGGAGGTGGTGGCGGCCGCGCGGGCCGCCGACGCCGACACGGACGTGCGCGACCTCACCTCCGACCAGCTCCAGCCCGGGGGGCTTGCCGAGCTCACCAGTCCCTCGCTCTTCGCAGAGCGCAAGGTGCTGATCGTGCGGAACGCACAGGACCTGTCCGCCGACACGATCAAGGACGTCAAGGCGTACCTGGCCGACCCCGTCGAGGACATCTCGCTCGTCCTGCTCCACGCCGGCGGCGCCAAGGGCAAGGGGCTGCTCGACGCGGCGCGCAAGGCGGGGGCCCGGGAGGTCGCCTGCCCGAAGACGACCAAGCCGGCGGAACGGCTGACGTTCGTACGGCAGGAGTTCCGGGCGCTTGGGCGGTCCGCCACGGCCGAGGCCTGCCAGGCGCTCGTCGACTCGATCGGCAGTGATCTGCGGGAGCTCGCGTCCGCGGTCTCGCAGCTCACCGCCGACGTCGACGGGACGATCGACGAGGCGGTCGTCGGGCGGTACTACACGGGCCGGGCCGAGGCCTCCTCCTTCAACGTCGCGGACCGCGCCGTCGAGGGGCGGGCGGCGGAGGCCCTGGAGGCCCTGCGCTGGTCGCTCTCGACCGGGGTCGCGCCCGTGCTCATCACCAGCGCGCTGGCCCAGGGCGTACGGGCGATCGGCAAGCTCTCCTCGGCGCGGGGAGGGCGGCCCGCCGACCTGGCGCGGGAGCTGGGCATGCCGCCCTGGAAGATCGACCGCGTGCGGCAGCAGATGCGCGGCTGGACGCCCGACGGGGTGTCGCTGGCGCTGCGGGCGATCGCGGAGGCGGACGCGGGGGTGAAGGGCGGGGGCGACGACCCGGAGTACGCCCTGGAGAAGGCGGTGGTCGCGGTGGCGCGGGCGGCGAGGCTGCGGCGGGGGTAGTGGCCTGGGCGGGTTGCCGTGCGGCGCGGGTTGCCGTGCGGCGCGGGTTGCCGTGCGGCGCGGGGCTCGTCCTTGGTGCGGGCGCTGCGGGGTGCCGTCCGGAGGGTCCCCCCACCCCGCCCCTTCCCGAAACCCTGCCGGGGGCTGGTCGGGGTTGAGGCGAGTTCTCCGGGGGCTCCGCCCCCGGACCCCTGGGGCGGGTCGGCAGCTTCGCGCCGCCCGTTCGGCCATGCAGGCGGGCTGCGGCTTCGCGCCGCTCGTTCGGGCCCGTGCAGCGGGGCGGCGGCTTCGCGCCGCGCCCTCGGAACCTCGCAGCGGGCTGCGGTTTCGGGCCGCGTCCCGGGAACCCCGCAGCGGGCGGGGGCTTCGCGTCGCCCGTTCGGGCCCGTGCAGCGGGGCGGCGGCTTCGCGCCGCGCCCTCGGAACCTCGCAGCGGGCTGCGGTTTCGGGCCGCGTCCCGGGAACCCCGCAGCGGGCGGGGGCTTCGCGTCGCCCGTTCGGGCCCGTGCAGCGGGGCGGCGGCTTCGCGCCGCGCCCTCGGAACCTCGCAGCGGGCTGCGGCTTCGCGCCGCGTCCCGGGAACCTCGCAGCGGGCGGCGGCTTCGCGTCGCCCGTTTGGGTTCCTGTGGCAGGGCGGCGTCCAGTGAACGTTCCTGCCCCCGGTACGACGAAGGCCCCGCCGCTCCTGGGGAAGGAGGCGGTGGGGCCTTCGGCGTTACAGACGGTGGGCTCGCGCCCGCGTGGCGAACGCGTCCGCGCGCGAGTCCGGGTGGCCGGGCGGGAGCGGGGTAGAGGGCCCGCTGGGTCCCGTACAGCCGATCACATCAGAGCTCAGCCCTGGAGGGAGGCAACCTTGGTGGCCAGCGCCGACTTCTTGTTGGCGGCGGCGTTCTTGTGGATGACACCCTTCGAGACAGCCTTGTCGAGCTGACGCGAGGCGGCACGAGTGGCAACGGTGGCCTTCTCGAGGTCGCCGGCGGCGACAGCCTCACGGGCCTTGCGGATCGCGGTCTTGAGCGAGGACTTGACGGCCTTGTTGCGCAGGCGCGCCTTCTCGTTCGTCTTGTTCCGCTTGATCTGGGACTTGATGTTCGCCACGAAAAGAGCCTTTACAGGTTCGATGTTCCTTCTGGATGCGCCCCGCAGCTGAGAGGGCATGCGAGACACAGCTGTCCACACTATCAGCCACCCTCGGAGCCGCCCAAACCGGGCGCAGGGCGGCGGGCATGGGACCATGGTGTCTACGTATCCGTTCTGAACATCGCCCGAGACGAGATCCCTGCGTGCCCGCGACTCCTACCAACGTGCCCGAGCCGAGCCGTACCGACCCGGCTCTGATCCGCAACTTCTGCATCATCGCGCACATCGACCACGGCAAGTCCACGCTCGCCGACCGGATGCTCCAGCTGACCGGTGTGGTCGACCAGCGGCAGATGCGTGCCCAGTACCTCGACCGCATGGACATCGAGCGGGAGCGCGGCATCACGATCAAGTCCCAGGCGGTCCGGCTGCCGTGGGCGCCGACCGAGGGGCCGGCTCAGGGCAATACGCACATCCTGAACATGATCGACACGCCCGGGCACGTCGACTTCACCTACGAGGTCTCGCGCTCGCTGGCCGCCTGTGAGGGCACGATCCTGCTCGTCGACGCCGCGCAGGGCATCGAGGCGCAGACGCTCGCGAACCTCTATCTCGCGATGGAGAACGACCTCACGATCGTTCCCGTGCTCAACAAGATCGACCTGCCGGCCGCCCAGCCGGAGAAGTTCTCCGAGGAGCTCGCCAACCTCATCGGCTGCCAGCCGGAGGACGTCCTCAAGGTCTCCGCCAAGACCGGCATGGGTGTCGAGGCGCTGCTCGACCGTGTGGTGCAGGACGTTCCGGCCCCGGTCGGCGTCGCCGACGCGCCCGCCCGCGCGATGATCTTCGACTCGGTCTACGACTCCTACCGCGGTGTCGTGACCTACGTGCGTGTCGTGGACGGGCAGCTCAACAAGCGTGAGCGCATCCGGATGATGTCGACCGGCGCCACCCACGAGCTGCTCGAGATCGGTGTCTCCTCGCCCGAGATGACGTCGTCCGACGGTCTCGGCGTCGGCGAGGTCGGTTACATCATCACCGGCGTGAAGGACGTCCGTCAGTCCAAGGTCGGTGACACGATCACCTCCCAGAACCAGGGCGCCACCGAGCCGCTCGGCGGTTACAAGGACCCGAAGCCGATGGTCTTCTCGGGCCTCTACCCGCTGGACGGCTCCGAGTACCCGGACCTCCGCGAGGCCCTCGACAAGCTGCAGCTCAACGACGCCGCGCTCGTCTACGAGCCGGAGACCTCCGCCGCGCTCGGCTTCGGCTTCCGCGTCGGTTTCCTGGGGCTTCTCCACCTCGACGTCATCCGTGAGCGGCTGGAGCGCGAGTTCGGGCTCGACCTCATCGCCACCGCGCCGAACGTGGTCTACCGCGTGGTCATGGAGGACGGCAGCGAGCACACCGTCACCAACCCGAGTGAGTTCCCCGAGGGCAAGATCAGTGATGTGTTCGAGCCGGTGGTTCGAGCCACCATCCTCGCTCCCAGTGAGTTCATCGGCGCGATCATGGAGCTCTGCCAGACCCGTCGCGGCACGCTGATCGGCATGGACTACCTCTCCGAGGACCGGGTCGAGATCCGCTACACCCTGCCCCTCGCCGAGATCGTCTTCGACTTCTTCGACCAGCTGAAGTCCAAGACCCGCGGTTACGCCTCCCTCGACTACGAGCCCACCGGCGAGCAGGCCTCCAGCCTGGTCAAGGTCGACATCCTGCTGCACGGCGACAAGGTCGACGCCTTCTCGGCCGTCACCCACAAGGACGCCGCGTACGCCTACGGTGTCCGGCTCGTCGCCAAGCTCCGCGAGCTCATCCCGCGGCAGGCCTTCGAGGTGCCCATCCAGGCCGCCATCGGCTCCCGGGTCATCGCCCGCGAGACCATCCGCGCCATCCGGAAGGACGTCCTCGCCAAGTGCTACGGCGGTGACATCTCCCGTAAGCGGAAGCTGCTGGAGAAGCAGAAGGAAGGCAAGAAGCGCATGAAGATGGTCGGCTCGGTGGAGGTGCCCCAGGAGGCCTTCATCGCCGTCCTGTCGAGTGACGAGTCCTCCGGCAAGAAGAAGTAGCCGGCGGGGCAGGAGTAGCTGCCTTATGCACCGAATGGGCCCACGTGCGGAGCGCACGTGGGCCTGTTCGTTATCCGAGGGCCCTTACGTGGCAGCATTCCGGCCTCTACTCTGATCCCGGCTCGAAGGTTACTGGCCAGTTAGTTACGAACCACCCGAAGGCACCGCCGCCGCCCGGAGGACGTCGTGAGCGACACACAGACCCAGATCGAGAACCGGCCGCCCTCCGTGGCTGCCCTCTTCCTTGAGCGCGTCGAGCGGACCCCGGATGCGGAGGCCTACCGCTACCCGGTGCCCGCCGCCTCCGGCGCCGGCCCGGACGACTGGAAGTCGCTCAGCTGGGGGCAGGCCGCCGAGCGGGTCTACGCCATCGCCGCCGGCCTCGCCGACCTCGGCGTCCAGGCCGAGGAGCGCGTCGCCCTCGCCTCCTCCACCCGGGTCGAGTGGATCCTCGCCGACCTCGGCGTGATGTGCGCGGGCGCCGCGACCACCACGGTCTACCCGCAGACCAACGCCGAGGAGTCGGCGTTCATCCTCTCCGACTCCGAGTCGAAGGTCCTCATCGCCGAGGACGCCGCCCAGCTGGCCAAGGCCGTCGAGCGCCGCGCCGACCTGCCGAACCTCCGGCACGTCGTCGTCATCGACGCCACGGGCGTGGAGAGCGACGGCGAGTTCGTCCTCTCCCTCGCCGACCTGGAGGCGCGCGGCAGGGCCTATCTGGAGAAGCACCCCGAGGCCGTCAAGGAGCGGGTCGGCGCGATCACCTCCACGCAGCTCGCCACCCTCATCTACACCTCCGGCACCACCGGCCGCCCCAAGGGCGTTCGCCTCCCGCACGACAACTGGTCGTACATGGCCAAGGCCATCGCCGCCACCGGCCTCGTCACCCAGGACGACGTCCAGTACCTCTGGCTGCCGCTCGCCCACGTCTTCGGCAAGGTCCTCACCTCCGGCCAGATCGAGGTCGGCCACGTCACCGCCGTCGACGGCCGCGTCGACAAGATCATCGAGAACCTCCCGGTGGTCCAGCCGACCTACATGGCGGCCGTGCCCCGCATCTTCGAGAAGGTCTACAACGGGGTCGCCGCCAAGGCCCGCGCCGGCGGCGGCGCCAAGTACAAGATCTTCCAGTGGGCCGCCGACGTCGCCCGCGAGTACGCCAAGGCCACCCAGGACAACTTCCGCCGCACCGGCACCGCCTCCGCGCCCTTCGGCCTCTCGGCCAAGCACAAGGTCGCCGACGCCCTCGTCTACGGCAAGATCCGCGAGGCCTTCGGCGGCAACCTGCGCGCCTGTGTCTCCGGCTCCGCCGCCCTCGCCCCCGAGATCGGCTACTTCTTCGCCGGCGCCGGCATCCACATCCTGGAGGGCTACGGCCTCACCGAGTCCTCCGCCGCCTCCTTCGTCAACCCGGGCGAGGCCTACCGCACCGGCACCGTCGGCAAGCCGCTCCCCGGCACCGAGGTCCGGATCGCCGACGACGGCGAGATCCTGCTGCGCGGCCCCGGCATCATGGAGGGCTACCACGGCCTGCCGGAGAAGACCTCCGAGGTCCTGGAGTCCGACGGCTGGTTCCACACCGGCGACATCGGCGAGCTGTCCGCCGACGGCTACCTCCGGATCACCGACCGCAAGAAGGACCTGATCAAGACGTCCGGCGGCAAGTACATCGCGCCGGCCGAGGTCGAGGGCCAGTTCAAGGCCGTCTGCCCGTTCGTCTCGAACATCCTCGTCCACGGCGCCGACCGGAACTTCTGCACCGCCCTCATCGCCCTCGACGAGCCCTCCCTCCTCGGCTGGGCCGCCGAGCACGGCCTCGGCGGCAAGTCGTACGCGGAGGTCGTCTCCGCCCCGGAGACCGTCAAGCTCATCCAGGGCTACGTCGACCGCCTCAACGAGGGCCTCCAGCGCTGGCAGACGATCAAGAAGTTCCGCCTGCTGCCGCGCGACCTCGACATCGAGCACGGCGAGCTCACCCCGTCCCTGAAGCTGAAGCGGCCGGTCGTCGAGCGCGAGTACAAGGACCTCATCGAGGAGATGTACGCGGGCTCGCGGGAGGCCTGAGCAGCGGCGTAGGACCTTCACCCGGGCAGTACGGGACAATGGGGCTCATGCCTTCCGTACTGCCCGATGGTGAGCCCGTGCCCGACGACGGGGCGCTGCCCCCGCGCGCCCTCGAAGGGGCCGGGGAGCGGCCGCTCGGGTTCTATCTGCACGTGCCGTACTGCGCGACGCGCTGCGGCTACTGCGACTTCAACACGTACACGGCGAGCGAGCTGCGCGGTACGGGCGGTGTGCTGGCCTCCCGCGACAACTACGCCGAGCAGGTCGTCGAGGAGATCCGGCTCGCCCGGAAGGTCCTCGGGGACGACCCGCGGCCCGTGCGGACCGTCTTCGTCGGCGGCGGCACGCCGACGCTGCTCGCCGCCGGTGACCTCGTACGGATGCTGGGGGCGATCCGGGACGAGTTCGGGCTCGCGGACGACGCCGAGGTGACGACGGAGGCGAATCCGGAGTCCGTGAACCCCGCCTACCTCGCCGAGCTGCGGGAAGGGGGCTTCAACCGGATCTCCTTCGGGATGCAGAGCGCCAAGCAGCACGTCCTCAAGATCCTCGACCGCACGCACACGCCCGGGCGGCCCGAGGCGTGCGTCGGGGAGGCACGGGCCGCCGGGTTCGAGCACGTCAACCTCGATCTCATCTACGGCACGCCCGGGGAGTCCGACGACGACTGGCGGGCCTCGCTGGACGCGGCGATCGGGGCCGGGCCCGACCATGTGAGCGCCTATGCGCTGATCGTCGAGGAGGGCACGCAGCTCGCCCGGCGCATTCGGCGCGGTGAGGTGCCCATGACCGACGACGACGTCCACGCCGACCGCTATCTGATCGCCGACGCGGCCTTCGAGGCGGCGGGCTTCTCCTGGTACGAGGTGTCCAACTGGGCCACCTCCGAGGCCGGGCGCTGCCTCCACAACGAGCTGTACTGGCGCGGCGCCGACTGGTGGGGCGCGGGGCCCGGCGCGCACTCGCACGTGGGTGGCGTCCGCTGGTGGAACGTGAAGCACCCCGGCGCGTACGCGGCGGCGCTGGCCGAGGGCCGGTCGCCCGGCGCCGGGCGGGAGCTGCTCTCCGACGAGGACCGGCGCGTCGAGCGGATCCTCCTGGAGCTGAGGCTCCGGGAGGGCGTGGAGCTGTCGATCCTCAAGCCGGCGGGGGTTGCGGCGGCGCGGAGGGCGCTGGAGGACGGTCTGCTGGCCCCTGATGCGTACGGGGCGGGGCGGGCGGTCCTGACGCTGCGGGGGCGGCTGCTGGCGGACGCGGTGGTCCGGGACCTGGTGGACTAGGGCGTCGCCCGCCGCCGTCGTGGGCCTGCGCCCGCGCCCGTGTGGGCAATCGTCCCGCAGGGCGATGGGGGTCCCCCCTGCTCGAGCGAAGCCGAGAGCTTGGGGGAGGGTGGGCACACGGGACGGCGCCCTTTCGCGGCGCCTCCGCGTTCCGAGCCTGGACCCGCACCGGATGCGCGGTGCACGACGTGGTGCGGGTCCGGGCGCGGGAGCCTAGGCCCGGCAAGGGGCGCCGTCCGTTGTGCCCACCCGTTCCGCCCCAGCGGAACGATTGCCCACAACGGGGGTGGGCACCGCCCCGGCGGGACGATCGCCCACACGGCAGCGGGGCGCGGGCCCGCGGCGGGGTGGGGCTAGGGGGCCGTCACGAAGTCGATCAGTTCTTCCACTCGGCCCAGGAGCTGGGGCTCCAGGTCCTTGTAGGACGTCACGCGCTTCAGGATCGCCTGCCAGACCGCGCCCGTGTTGTCCGACGGCCAGCCGAGCGCGCGGCAGACGCCCGTCTTCCAGTCCTGGCCCCTGGGGACCGTCGGCCAGGCCGGGATGCCGAGGGAGGACGGTTTCACGGCCTCCCAGACGTCGATGTACGGGTGGCCGACGACCAGGACGTCCGGGGACGTCACCTGGGCGGCGATCCGCGACTCCTTCGAGCCCGGCACCAGGTGGTCCACCAGGACGCCGAGCCGGGCGTCGGGCCCCGGGCCGAACTCCGCGACGATCGCGGGCAGGTCGTCGACGCCCTCCAGGTACTCCACGACCACGCCCTCGATCCGCAGGTCGTCGCCCCAGACCCGCTCGACGAGCTCCGCGTCGTGCCGGCCCTCGACGTAGATGCGGCCCGCCCGCGCCACGCGCGCGCGTGCGCCCGGGACGGCGACCGAGCCGGAGGCCGTACGGGTGGGGCGGGACGGCCCCGACGCCGGGCGGACCAGGGTCACGACCTTGCCCTCCAGGAGGAAGCCGCGCGGCTCCAGCGGGAAGACCCGGTGCTTTCCGAACCGGTCCTCCAGGGTCACCGTGCCCGCCTCGCAGCGGATCACCGCCCCGCAGAAGCCGGTGGTGACCTCTTCCACGACCAGGTCGGGGTCCGCCGGGACCTCCGGGACGGGCGCCGACTTCTTCCAAGGGGGCGTCAGGTCCGGGTTGTAGCTGCGCATTCGGGCGACGCTACGACACCTCGAAGCGGCGTGCCAGTTCATCGCGCTGTGCCCGTACGAACGTGGCGTCCACCACCGCGCCGTGCCCCGGTACGTACGCCGCCTCCTCGCCGCCCAGCGCGAGCAGCCGGTCCAGGGCGTCCGGCCAGCGGGACGGGATCGCGTCCGGGCCCGCCTGCGGCTCGCCCGACTCCTCCACCAGGTCGCCGCAGAACACGACCTCCCGCGTGCCCGGGACGCAGAGCGCCAGGTCGTGGCCCGTATGGCCCGGGCCCACGTTGGCCAGGAGGACCTGGCGGTCGCCCAGGTCGAGCGTCCATTCGCCCGAGACCAGGTGCCGGGGCGCCACCAGGACGTCCGTCGCCTCCGTCGCCGCCTGCGGCTCGACCCCTTGCCGTACGGCGTCCCCGTACAGCTCCTCCCGGGCCCGCGCCCCGCTCAGGAGGTCGTCCGAGCCCACCGCGCCGAAGACCTCCGCGCCCGCGAAGACCGCCGTCCCGAGGACGTGGTCGAAATGGGGGTGGCTGAGTGCGATGTGTGTCACCTTTCGGCCGCCCGTGAGTTCCGCCACCTGCGTCCGCAGCTCCGCGCCCTCCGCGAGCGTGGAACCCGTGTCGTACAACAACACCCCCCGCGAGCCCAGGACCAGCCCCACCGTGGCGTCCCAGCCGGGCAGCCGTCGCCGGCCCACCCCGTCCGCGAGCCGCTCCCATCCGTACGCTTCCCAATCCACGTCCATGGGGCGACGCTAACCGGTGCGGGCGCCGCCTCCTTGCCAGGAGCGATGCCCGCCGCCGTACACTGGCCGGGGGATCGCTGGCACTCGGACAGGGCGAGTGCCAAAAGCGGAGCAACCGGAACGACGACGACAGCTGGAGGTGCGCCACGATGCTCAGCGAACGCAGGCTCGAGGTCCTGCGCGCCATCGTCCAGGACTACGTCGGGACGGAGGAGCCCGTCGGCTCCAAGGCGCTCACCGAGCGCCACAAGCTCGGCGTGTCGCCCGCCACCGTGCGCAACGACATGGCGGTGCTGGAAGAAGAGGGGTACATCGCCCAGCCTCATACGAGTGCCGGGCGCATTCCCACCGACAAGGGCTACCGGCTCTTCGTCGACCGGCTCGCCGGCGTCAAGCCGTTGTCGACGCCCGAGCGGCGGGCCATCCACAACTTCCTCGACGGCGCGGTCGACCTCGACGACGTCGTGGGCCGTACGGTACGACTGCTCGCCCAGCTGACCCGCCAGGTCGCCGTCGTCCAGTACCCCTCGCTGACCCGCTCGACCGTCCGGCACGTGGAGCTGCTCTCGCTGGCCCCCGCCCGCCTGATGCTCGTCCTCATCACGGACACCGGCCGGGTCGAGCAGCGCGTCGTCGACTGCCCCGCGCCCTTCGGCGAGACCTCCCTCGCCGACCTCCGGGCCCGGCTCAACAGCCGGGTCGTCGGCCGCCGGTTCGCCGACGTGCCGCAGCTGGTGCAGGACCTCCCCGAGTCCTTCGAGGAGGCCGAGGACCGTGCCACGGTCTCGACCGTGCTCGCGACCCTCCTCGAAACGCTCGTAGAGGAGCACGAGGAGCGGCTGATGATCGGCGGCACCGCCAATCTCACCCGCTTCGGACACGACTTCCCCCTGATGATCAGGCCCGTCCTGGAAGCCCTGGAGGAGCAGGTCGTGCTCCTCAAGCTGCTCGGCGAGGCCAAGGAATCGGGCATGACCGTACGCATCGGGCACGAGAACGCCCACGAGGGGCTGAGCTCCACGTCCGTCGTCTCGGTCGGCTACGGTTCGGGCGGCGAGGCAGTCGCCAAACTCGGCGTGGTCGGACCGACCCGCATGGACTACCCCGGAACGATGGGAGCGGTACGCGCAGTGGCACGTTACGTCGGACAGATCCTGGCGGAGTCGTAAGTGGCCACGGACTACTACGCCGTACTCGGCGTGCGCCGCGACGCGTCCCAGGACGAGATCAAGAAGGCGTTCCGGAGGCTCGCGCGCGAGCTGCACCCGGACGTCAATCCCGATCCGAAGACGCAGGAACGCTTCAAGGAGATCAACGCCGCCTACGAGGTCCTCTCGGACCCGCAGAAGAAGCAGGTCTACGACCTCGGCGGCGACCCGCTCTCGGCCTCTGGCGGCGGTGGCGCGGGCGGCTTCGGGGCCGGTGGCTTCGGCAACTTCTCCGACATCATGGACGCCTTCTTCGGCACGGCCTCGCAGCGCGGCCCGCGCTCGCGGACCCGCCGCGGCCAGGACGCCATGATCCGTCTGGAGATCGACCTCAACGAGGCGGCCTTCGGCACCACGAAGGACATCCAGGTCGACACGGCGGTCGTCTGCACCACCTGTTCGGGTGAGGGCGCCGCGCCCGGCACCTCCGCGCAGACCTGTGACATGTGCCGCGGCCGCGGCGAGGTCTCCCAGGTCACCCGGTCGTTCCTCGGCCAGGTCATGACCTCCCGGCCCTGCCCGCAGTGCCAGGGCTTCGGCACCGTCGTCCCGACGCCGTGCCCCGAGTGCGCCGGCGACGGCCGCGTGCGGTCCCGCCGCACGCTCACGGTCAAGATCCCGGCCGGTGTCGACAACGGCACCCGCATCCAGCTCGCGGGCGAGGGCGAGGTCGGCCCCGGCGGCGGCCCCGCCGGCGACCTGTACGTCGAGATCCACGAGACCCCGCACGAGGTCTTCCAGCGGCGCGGGGACGACCTGCACTGCACGGTCACCATCCCGATGACGGCGGGCGCGCTCGGTACGAAGGTGCCGCTGCAGACCCTCGACGGCGTCGAGGAGATCGACATCCGCCCGGGCACGCAGTCCGGCCAGTCGATCCCGCTGCACGGGCGCGGCGTCACGCACCTGCGGGGCAACGGCCGCGGCGACCTGATCGTGCACGTCGAGGTGACGACCCCGAGCAAGCTCGACGCCGAGCAGGAGCGCCTGCTGCGCGAACTGGCCAAGCTGCGCGGAGAGGAGCGGCCCACGGGCCAGTTCCAGCCTGGTCAGCAGGGGCTGTTCTCGCGGCTGAAGGACGCGTTCAACGGGCGGTAGGCGCTCGGCTGGGGGTCCGGGGGTCGTCCCCCGGGTCGGCACAGTCAGCCTGGTCAGCAGGGGCTGTTCTCGCGGCTGAAGGACGCGTTCAACGGGCGGTAGGCGCTCGGCTGGGGGTCCGGGGGTCCGTCCCCCGGGTCAGCACAGTCGGCCGGGGCAGCAGGGGCTGTTCTCGCGCTTGAAGGACGCCTTCAACGGGCGGTAGCCCTTGTGCGTACGGGAAGGGGCGGCACTCCGGTGCCGCCCCTTTTCCTGTGGCCCCGTAGGGGCATGACACGATGCCCATATGTCCACCACCGCACTGAACGATCTCTCTCGGTTTCCGATCGTGCAGGCCCCCATGGCGGGTGGCGCCTCCTGTCCCGAGCTCGTCGGAGCCGTCTGCGAGGCCGGGGCGCTCGGGTTCCTCGCCGCCGGGTACAAGACGGCCGGCGGCCTGTACCAGGAGATCAAGCAGGTCCGCGGGCTCACCGCACGCCCCTTCGGCGTCAACCTCTTCATGCCGCAGGACGGCCGGCCCGCCGACCCCGCCGCCGTCGAGGTCTACCGCCACCAGCTCGCCGGCGAGGCCACCTGGTACGACACCCCGCTCGGCGAGACCGACGACTCCCGCGACGACGCGTACGACGCCAAGTTGGCCATCCTCCTGGAGGACCCGGTCCCCGTCGTCTCCTTCACCTTCGGCTGCCCCGCGAAAGAGACGTTCCACGCCTTCGACCGCGTCGGTACGTACACGATCGTCACCGTCACCTCCGCCGACGAGGCCCTCGCCGCGCAGCGCGCCGGCGCCGACGCCGTCTGCGTCCAGGGCGTCGAGGCCGGCGGACACCAGGGCACGTACCGCGACGACCCGGCCGACGAGGACGCCTCCGGCACCGGGCTCCTCACCCTCGTCACCCAGGTCCGCGAGGCCGTCGCGCTGCCGATCGTCGCCGCCGGGGGGATCATGCGCGGCGCGCAGATCGCCGCCGTCCTCGCCGCCGGCGCCGACGCCGCCCAGCTCGGCACCGCCTTCCTCGCCTGCCCCGAGTCGGGCGCCCACCGCCTGCACAAGCAGGCCCTGACGGACCCGCTGTTCACCCGGACCGCCCTCACCCGGGCCTTCTCCGGGCGCCCGGCGCGCGGCCTCGTCAACCGCTTCATGCGCGAGCACGGGCCGTACGCCCCCGCCGCCTACCCCGAGATCCACCACCTCACCGCCCCGCTCCGCAAGGCCGCCGCCACCGCCGGAGACGCCCAGGGCATGGCCCTGTGGGCCGGCCAGGGCCACCGCCTCGCCCGCGAACTGCCCGCCGGGCAGCTGGTCGAGGTGCTGGCCGCCGAACTCGACACCGCCCTCTCCGACCTTTCCGGGCTCGCCCCCAGGAGCGCCTCATGACCGCACCCGTCTTCGTCGTCGACACCGTCCCCGGTGCCGGGAGTTTCCTCCTGGACGGGCCCGAGGGGCGGCACGCCGTCTCCGTGAAGCGGCTGCGCGCCGGGGAGGAACTCGTCCTCGCCGACGGGCGCGGCCGCTGGGCCGAGTGCGTCGTCGTCTCCGCCGAGGGCAAGGACGAGCTCACCGTGCGGGTCGACGAGGTCCACGAGGACCCCGAGGAGGAGCCGCGCATCACGGTCGTCCAGGCCCTTCCCAAGGGCGACCGGGGCGAACTCGCCGTCGAGACCATGACGGAGACCGGCGTGGACGCGATCGTGCCCTGGGCCGCCTCCCGCTGCATCACCCAGTGGAAGGGCGACCGGGGTCTCAAGGCGCTCGCCAAGTGGCGGTCCACCGCGCGCGAGGCCGGCAAGCAGTCGCGCCGCACCCGCTTCCCCGAGGTCGCCGACCTCATGACGACCAAGCAGGCCGCCGCGCTCCTCGCGGAGGCGGACTTCGCGGCCGTCCTGCACGAGGACCGCGACCACCCCAGTGGGGCCCTCGCCACCGCCGAACTCCCGGCCAAGGGCTCGATCGTGCTCGTCGTCGGCCCCGAGGGCGGGGTCTCCCCGGACGAGCTCGCCGCCTTCGAGGCCGCCGGCGCGAAGCCGTACCGCCTCGGCCGCAGCGTCCTGCGCACCTCGACGGCCGGTACGGCGGCCACGGCCCTGGTCCTGGGGCGGACGGGCCGCTGGAGCTAGGCCTCTCCGGCGGATCGCGGCCTGTCCGACCCTGATCCGCCGGGACAGGCCCAGTCCTCTTCCCGCTCCCTGCCGAACCCGGTGGACACCGGCCCCCGGAGGCTCCTTAGGCTGACCCGCATGGCCGACGAGTCCCCCCTCATCCGCAGTCTGCGCGCCGCCGTGGCCGCCGCCCCCGGTGACGTGCCCCTGCGCCTCCACTTCGCCGAGCTCCTCCTCGCGGAAGGGCGCAACGACGAGGCCGTCGCCGAGGCGGCCGTCGCCCTCCAGCACGCGCCGGGCGACGCGGACGCGCGTGCGCTGATGGTGCGGGCCATGGGGATGCCCGCGGCGCCCGCGCCGGCTCCCGAAGAGGCCGTGGAGCCGGTGCGGCCCGCGCCCGCCGCCCCTGCCGCCTCCTTCGACTGGGACGCCGCCGAGCAGCAGGTGCAGGACCTCGTCGGGCCCCGGTTCCTCGACGACCCGCAGGCCGACGGCGGGGACGGGATCGCGGGGGACGCCGCCGCCTGGGACGTCGACGCCCCCGGGGCCGTACGCCTCGCCGACGTCGGCGGCATGGAGGAGGTCAAGGAGCGTCTGGAGGCGGCCTTCCTCGCCCCCATGCGCAACCCCGAACTGCGCAGGCTGTACGGGAAGTCGCTGCGCGGCGGCCTGCTCCTGTACGGCCCGCCCGGCTGCGGCAAGACCTTCATCGCGCGGGCCGTCGCGGGCGAGCTCGGCGCCAACTTCCTCACCGTCTCGCTCTCCGACGTCCTCGACATGTGGATCGGGGCCTCCGAGAAGAACATCCACGACATCTTCGAGACCGCCCGCCGCCAGGCGCCCTGCGTCGTCTTCCTCGACGAGCTGGACGCCCTCGGCGCCAAGCGCTCCCGCACGCACCACAGCGGCCTGCGCAACGTCGTCAACCAGCTGCTGACCGAGCTCGACGGCATCGCGAGCGGCGCCGGCAACGAGGGCGTCTTCGTCCTCGCCGCCACCAACGTGCCCTGGGACGTGGACATCGCGCTGCGCCGCCCCGGCCGCCTCGACCGCACCCTGCTCGTGCTGCCGCCGGACGCCGCCGCCCGCGAGGCGATCCTCCGCTACCACCTGCGCGAGCGCCCCATCGAGGCCGTCGACCTCGGCAAGCTCGTCAAGGCCACCGAGGACTTCTCCGGCGCGGACCTCGCCCATGTCTGCGAGACGGCCGCCGAGGCCGCGCTCCTCGAATCGGCCCGCAGCGGCTCCGTACGCCTGATCACCACCAAGGACCTGCTCGGCGCGGCCAAGCAGATCAAGCCGTCGACGGAGCCGTGGTTCGCCGCCGCCCGGAACGTCGCCATGTTCGCCAACGAGGGCGGTCTGTACGACGACCTCCTCGCCCACCTCAAGCGGAAGCGCAAGCTGTGACCGCGTCCACCGCGCTCGCCCGCGCCGAGGCGCTCTACGAGGCCGGGCGGTACGCGCAGGCCGGTGAACTCGTCGCCCGGCACCTGGCGACCGAACCGGAGGACGCCGAGGCGCTCGTCCTGCTCGCCCGGTGCCATCACCGGGCCGGCGACCGGGCCGCCGCCCTGACCGCCGTCGACCAGGCGCTGCGGGCCGAGCCCGAGCTGCTCGGCGGCTGGCTGATGCGCGTCCACATCCTCCTCGCCGACCGGCGGTTCCCGGAGGCGGAGGCCACCGCCCGGCACGCCGTCGAACTCGCCCCGAACCACTGGGGCACCCACTACGCGCTCGGCACCGCCCTCGCCGAGCACGCCGAACGCACCCGCACGCCCGCGCGTACCGTCGAGGCGTACGAGGCGGCGCGCACCGCCGTCGGCCTCGCGCCGGAGGAGGACGCCGCCCACTTCCTGGTCGGCCTGACCGCCCAGCGGCGCGGCGACCACGCCACCGCACAGCGCGCGTACGAGACGACCCTGCGCCTCAACCCGCAGAGCAGCGAGGCCCACAACAACCTGTCGCTGCTGCGGCTGCGCCGCCGCTGGTTCCGGCGCGGTGCCTGGACCCAGGCCGCCGAGGGCTTCGTCGCCTCCGCCGCGCTCGACCTCCAGGACCGCAAGGCCCGCTACAACCTGGAGGCCATGGCCTGGAACACCGCCGCGGGCGCCCGCTGGGTCGCCCTCGTCGGCTTCCTGGCCGCCGCCCTCGCCGATGCCGCGATCCCCACCCCCGCGACCTGGGCCGACGCGGCCGTCCCGTTCCTGGTCGGCGAGGCCGTGATCCTCGGAGCCTGGGGCGGCTGGGCGGTGTGGATGGCCCGCCGGGTGCCGCCGCGGCTGCGCCGGCCGCTGCTCCTCGTGGCGCGCAACTGCCGGCCCGTGCTGTTCATGGCGGGGGCCGTCGGGCTCCTCGGGCTCTACTCGCTCGCCTCGCTCGCCCTGTGGTCCTTCGACTCGGGCGTGGTGACCGGACTGGGCACGCTCCTGTTCTGGGGCGTGATCATCACGTACTGGGTGAGCCGCTCGGCGCTCAACCGCCGCGCACCGAAGGACTGACGGTTTTCCACAGGCTTCCGGCGGCTTCCACCGGTGGTGGGAGGCGGCGGATAGCATGACCGGGTAGTTGATCGTCACGGCACGGCCAGTACATGGTCAGTGGTCGGCATCAGACCGAGGAGGTCCGGGACATGGCCGGAGAGCCGCAGAGCGACTGCCTGTTCTGCAAGATCGTGGCCGGGGAGGTGCCGGCGACGATCGTGCGCGAGACGGAGACCACCGTCGCGTTCCGCGACATCAACCCGCAGGCGCCCACGCACGTCCTCGTGATCCCGCGCGTCCACTACCCCGACGCCGCCTCGCTCGCCGCCGCCGCGCCGACCGTCGCCGCCGACATACTGCGCGAGGCGGGGGAGGTCGCCGAGCAGGAGAAGGTCGACGGCAGCGGTTTCCGGATCGTGTTCAACACCGGCGCCGGCGCCGGCCAGACCGTCTTCCACGCCCACGCGCACGTGCTGGGCGGCCGCGGTCTCAACTGGCCCCCCGGATAACCCGTGTCCGTACGCGAACTGGTCGTCCTCGGGACCGCGAGCCAGGTCCCGACCCGGCACCGCAACCACAACGGCTATGTGCTCCGCTGGGACGGCAGAGGGATCCTCTTCGACCCGGGCGAGGGCACCCAGCGGCAGATGCTGCGGGCCGGGGTCGCCGCGCACGACCTCGACCGGATCTGCGTCACGCACTTCCACGGCGACCACTCGCTCGGCCTGGCGGGGGTGATCCAGCGGATCAACCTCGACCAGGTCCCGCACCCGGTCACCGCCCACTACCCGGCGAGCGGGCAGCGCTTCTTCGAGCGGCTGCGGTACGCGACGGCCTACCGCGAGACGGTGCGGCTGACCGAGGCGCCGGTGGCCGCCGACGGGCCGCTCGCCGTCACCGAGGAGTTCACCCTCGACGCCCGCCGGCTCTCCCATCCCGTCGAGTCCTACGGCTACCGGATCACCGAGCCCGACGGGCGCCGCATCCTGCCCGGGAAGCTCGCCGCGCACGGCATCAAGGGCCCCGACGTCGGCCGGATCCAGCGCGACGGCAGTCTCAACGGCGTCACCCTCGACGACGTGAGCGAGGTCCGGCGCGGGCAGCGCTTCGCCTTCGTCATGGACACCCGGCTCTGCGACGGGGTGCACGCCCTAGCCGAAGGCGCCGACATGCTCGTCATCGAGTCGACCTTCCTCGACGAGGACGTCCGGCTCGCCACCGACCACGGCCATCTGACGGCCGGACAGGCCGCCGCGGTCGCCCGGGACGCGGGCGTGCGGCACCTCGTCCTCACCCACTTCTCGCAGCGCTACTCCGACCCCGCGGCCTTCGAACGACAGGCGCGGGCAGCCGGGTTCGACGGCGAGCTGAGCATCGCCCAGGACCTCATGAGGGTCCCCGTACCGAAACGAACGTGAACATGCCTGTACCCAAGGCCGAACTGCACCTCCACATCGAAGGCACCCTCGAACCCGAGCTCGCCTTCGCGCTCGCGGAACGCAACGGCGTCACCCTGCCGTTCGCCGACACCGCCGCCCTCCGCGAGGCCTACCGCTTCGGTGACCTCCAGTCCTTCCTGGACCTGTACTACTCGCTGATGGCGGTCCTGCGGACCGCCGAGGACTTCACCGAGCTCGCCGACGCCTATCTGGAGCGGGCCGCCGCCCAGGGCGTCCGGCACGCCGAGATCTTCTTCGACCCGCAGGCGCACACCACCCGCGGCATCCCGATCGGCACCGTCATCGAGGGCCTTTGCGCCTCCCTCGACCGCGCCGAGGAGCGGCACGGGATCTCCACCCGGCTCATCCTCTGCTTCCTCCGCGACGAGTCGGCCGAGTCGGCGCTCGCGACCCTGGAGGCCGCGAAGCCGTACCTCCACCGGATCACCGGCGTCGGCCTCGACTCGGCGGAGGTCGGCCACCCGCCGGCCAAGTTCCGCGAGGTGTACGAGGAGGCCGCCCGGCTCGGCCTGCGGCGCGTCGCCCACGCGGGCGAGGAGGGCCCCGCCGCCTATGTCCGCGAGGCCCTGGACGTCCTCGGCGTGGAGCGGATCGACCACGGTCTGCGCTGCATGGAGGACCCGGAGCTCGTCGACCGGCTGGCCCGCGAGCGGGTGCCGCTCACGCTCTGCCCCCTGTCGAACGTCCGGCTCCGCGTGATCGACACCCTCGCCGACCATCCGCTCCGCACGATGATGTCGGCGGGTCTCCTCGTGACCGTGAACTCCGACGACCCCGCGTACTTCGGGGGCTACGTCGGGGACAACTTCGACGGGGTGCGCGAGGCGCTGGACCTCACGGAGGACCAGCTCCGCGAGCTGGCACGGAACTCGTTCCAGGCGTCGTTCCTGGAGGACGACGAGGAGCGGCGGGCGCGGTACCTGGCCGAGGTGGAGGCGTACGAGTTCGGGGGCCGGTGACGGCAGAAGGGCGTAAGGCGTACGTGTTTTCGGATTGCGGGTTTCCGGGTCCGGCCGTGGGGTGATACTCGGGCGACGACCGTTGTTTCGGGGGGAGCAGCACGTGTCAGACACGCCCGGTACCGCAGGGGACACCGCGGCCACGCCGCCGGGTCCCGGAGCCTCGGGAGCCGCGTCGGGAGCCGCCCCGGCGGCCGCCCCGGCCGACCGGCCGGCCCCGCATCCGCCCCGATGGGCCTGGTGGGTGGCCGGGGTGGTGGTGCCGCTGGTCGGCGCCCTGGCGACCGTCCTGACCCAGACCCAGCGCACCGGCAACGCGTCCGCGCCGCCGCCCGCGCAGGTCGCGCCCACGGGCGCCTCGTCCACCGCGGGCGGGACGCCCGGCACCGGGCCGACGTCCGCGACGCCGTCCCCGACGGCGACGGGAACGACCGCGCCGGGAACGGCCGCGCCCAGCTCCGCACCGGGACCGACCGGCGCCCCCACCCGGGCACCGGGGACGACGACCCCGCCCACCCGGCCTTCCCCGACACGGGTGCCGCCCGCGCTGCGGGACGGCGGCGCCGCGGCGCCCCCGGTGGGCCCGGCGGTACGGATCGTGAACGGCAACAGCGGCCTGTGCCTCGCGGTGCCCGGTGGCTCGACCGCGGTCGTCGACCTGAACCAGTTCGGCTGCGGCCCGTACGCCGACCACTTCTGGCACCTCCGGCCCGCCGGCGCGGACGGCTCGGGGCGGGCCCGCTACCGGATCGTGAACAACAACAGCGGGTACTGCGCGGCCGTCCCGGGGGCCAGCAAGGCCACCGCCGTGAACGTCAACCAGTACCCCTGCGGCGACTACCCGGACCACCTGTGGCGGGTCGAGTACCAGAAGCGCGACACGGCCGGACGCCCGCTCTACCGGATCGTCAACGCCAACAGCGGGCTCTGCCTCGCGGTCCCCGGGGCGAGCACCCGGGAGACCGCGCCGGTCAACCAGTACCCCTGCGGCCCGTACCCCGATCACTTCTGGCGGTTCGGGCAGGGGTGACCCGCACGCCTCAGCCCCGCACGCCTCAGACGCGCCCCCCCTCAGACCCGCACGCCTCAGCCCCGGTCCGAAGGACGGGCCAGCCGGAACGCCGACTTCGCCGCCCCGCGGCGGCCCGCGGCGACCGGGATCGGGGTGACCTCCTGCTCCGGCGCTCCCATCTGCGGGACCAGGACCGTTCCCGAGCCCCGGCCCGCGAGGACCGCGGCGGGGGCCCCGCCGCGGCGGCGGATCGAGCCCGGGACCAGGGGGCGGCCGGAGGCGTGGCGGGCGACGGCCGTCATCGGGGCGGCGACCAGCAGCAGCAGGGCGCAGAGGACGAGGCCCATGCCCGGGTAGCCGGCGCGGTCGGAGAGCAGGGAGCCGGTCACCGGGCCGCAGGCCACGCCGAGGGAGGAGGCCGAGCCGACCATGACGGCCCAGCGGCCGCGCGGGTCCAGGGAGGCCGCCAGGCCGAGCAGGTAGGACAGGACGACCGGGTAGAAGGCGTTCCAGAGGATCTCGCCGGTCGCGAAGCCCGCGAGGTTCTCCGCGGTCGAGCTCAGCAGGACGCAGCCCGCGATCGCCACCGTGCCCGCGCCGATCGGGACCGCCCGGCCCAGGCGTGAGCCGAGCGCGCCGGCCGCCGTGACGCCGGCGAGGCCCGCGCCGAGGGCCGCCGCGAAGACCGCGCCGACGGTGACCTCGGAGAGGCCGGCCTGGGTGAGGCCGATGCGGCCGCTCACGCCCCAGAGGGCGTTCTGCGCGAGGGACCAGCACAGGATGCCCCCGGCGAGCACCGCGCCCGCCCGCCGGTGGGGGAGGGGACCGGAGACGCCCGCGCCCTCTCGGGCGCCGAGGACGCCCGTGGTCTCGCGAGCCGTGTGCGCGGTGGTCGGCAGTCCGCTCGTGAACGGCCACACCAGGGCCGCCCCGCACGCGATCGCGAGGAGCGGGGCGGCGTGGCCGCCGCCCAGGTGCGGAAGGGTCAGGTAGAGGGCGCCGGCCGCCGCCGAGACGGAGAGCAGGCCGAGGGTGGAGGCCCGGTGCGGGTCGCGCCTCCCGGCGATCCCGGCCACGGCCACCGCCGTCGCCGTGCCCGAGCCGAGGCCGCCGAGGACGGCGCCCGCGACGACAAGCGGCACGAGGCCGGTCGCGGCGGCGGAGCCGTATCCGACGGCCATCGCGAGCAGGCCCGCGCGGGCGGCCCTGCGTGGCCCGATCCGCTCCCCGCGCGCGGCGAGCGTGAAGCCGGCGGCGGAGGAGCCGAGGAGCAGGACGGAGCCGATCAGACCCGCCTGGGACGGGCTGAGGCCGAGACCGGCGGAGAGGCGGCCGACGACGGTCGGCAGGAGGTACGGGGCGAGGTAGCCGGCCGTGAAGAGGGCGACGAGGGCGACGAGGGCCCCCGCGCCACGAGTCCGCGAGGACATGGGCGTTCCCGGAACGGAAGGGGAGGGGTGGAGCGCCCGGTGGTGTGCGCGGGGCACGGGGTCGCGGACCATGTGTATCAAGCGGGCGAGGGGCGGGAGAAGGCGGTTTCCGCCGGTTCGGCATGTGATCCGGGACACTCTTTGTTTGAGGGGCGGGTTCGTGGGTATCGAGGTGTCTTCTTGCAGCGTCCCACCCGTCACCCCACCCCCATCGGGCACACTGATCTGATCCGCACCGCGACCGGGGAGCCTGCCGTGACCACAGCAAGGGGAGAGCAGCCGCAACACGACGCCGAGGTCGATCCGTTGGTGTGCCTGCGCGAGCCCACGGACCCCGCCTGCGACGTCTTCCTCACGGGCACGGTCTTCCTCGACATCATCTTCACCGGCCTGGACAGCGCTCCCGTCCGCGGCACCGAGTCCTGGGCCCGGGGCATGGGATCGAGCCCGGGCGGCGTCGCCAACATGGCCACCGCCCTGGCCCGCCTCGGCCTGCGGACCTCGCTCGCCGCGGCGTTCGGCGACGACCACTACGGCGAGTACTGCTGGGACGCCCTGGAGCAGGGCGAGGGCATCGACCTCTCGCTCTCCCGCACCGTCCCCGGCTGGCACTCCCCGGTCACCGTCTCCATGGCCTACGAGGGCGAGCGGACGATGGTCTCGCACGGCCACGAGGCCCCGCCGCTCGACGGCGCCCTGCCCGCCTACCCGCCGCACGCGCGCGCGGCCGTCGCCTCCCTCGTGCCCGGCCGCTCCGAGGACTGGGTCGCCCAGGCCGCCCGCGGCGGCGCCAAGGTCTTCGCCGACGTCGGCTGGGACGACACCGGCCGCTGGGACCTGGCCGGCCTCACCGACCTCCAGCACTGCGAGGCCTTCCTGCCGAACGCCGCCGAGGCGATGCGCTACACCCGCACCGACTGCCCCCGGGCCGCCGCCCGCGCCCTGGCCGACAAGGTCCGTTACGCGGTGGTCACGCTCGGCTCCGAGGGCGCCTACGCCGTCGACGGCGCCACCGGCGAGACCGCCGAGGTCCCCGCGATCCAGGTCTCCGCCCTCGACCCGACCGGCGCCGGGGACGTCTTCGTCGCCGGTTTCGTCACCGGCACCCTCGCCGACTGGCCGCTCGCCGACCGGCTCGCCTTCGCCGGGTTGACCGCCGCCCTCTCCGTGCAGGAGTTCGGGGGCTCGCTGTCCGCCCCGACCTGGGGCGAGATCGCCGCCTGGTGGCAGCACGTCCAGGGCCACGCCCGCCAGGACCCCGAGGCGCTGCGCGGCCGCTACGCCTTCCTGGAGCGGCTCCTGCCCGCCCCGGCCCGCCCGTGGCCGCTGCGCAGGGCCGTGCCGACGATCGGGTTCCGGGCCGCTCATTCGTAAACCCTTACGAGTCTGTCGGTGCCTGGTCGTAGGCTTGGTAGCCGAGAGGTTGTCGAGCAGCGAGAACCCTGCAACGGGAGGTATGTGCAGGCCACAGTGCCGGCCCATGACTCAGACACCCACAGCCCACAACGGAGCGCCCCACGACGGGGCGCCTGGACAGGCCCGCGCCCACTTCACCGTCCCGGCGAAGCACCCCATGGTGACCGTCCTCGGCTCCGGTGACTCCCTGCTCCGCGTGATCGAGCGGTCGTTCCCGCGGACCGACATCCACGTCCGGGGCAACCAGGTCAGCGCGGTCGGCGACGCCGTGGAAGTCGCCCTGATCCAGCGCCTGTTCGACGAGATGATGCTGGTGCTCCGCACCGGTCAGCCGATGACGGAGGACGCAGTGGAACGCTCGATCGCCATGCTCAGGGCGAGCGAGAACGGATCGGCGGAGGGCGGCGAGGAGATTCCCGCCGAGGTGCTCACGCAGAACATCCTCTCCAGCCGGGGACGCACGATCCGTCCCAAGACGCTCAACCAGAAGCGGTACGTCGACGCGATCGACAAGCACACGATCGTCTTCGGCATCGGCCCCGCCGGCACCGGCAAGACCTATCTCGCCATGGCGAAGGCGGTCCAGGCCCTGCAGTCCAAGCAGGTCAACCGGATCATCCTGACCCGGCCCGCCGTCGAGGCGGGCGAGCGGCTCGGCTTCCTGCCCGGCACGCTCTACGAGAAGATCGACCCGTACCTGCGCCCGCTGTACGACGCGCTGCACGACATGCTCGACCCCGACTCGATCCCCAAGCTCATGGCGAGCGGGACGATCGAGGTCGCGCCCCTGGCGTACATGCGCGGACGGACGCTGAACGACGCGTTCATCATCCTCGACGAGGCGCAGAACACGAACCCCGAGCAGATGAAGATGTTCCTCACCCGCCTCGGCTTCGACTCGAAGATCGTCATCACCGGTGACGTCACCCAGGTCGACCTGCCGAACGGGACGAAGAGCGGTCTGCGGCAGGTCCGCGACATCCTCGACGGCGTCCCGGACGTGCACTTCTCGACGCTCACGTCGCAGGATGTCGTCCGGCACAAGCTCGTCGGCCGTATCGTCGACGCGTACGAGCAGTACGACAGCCGCAACGGGAAGTAGTACACAAGCACCATGTCGATCGACGTCAACAACGAGTCCGGTACCGAGGTCGACGAGCAGGCGATCCTCGACATCGCCCGCTACGCGCTCGCGCGCATGCGCATCCACCCGCTCTCCGAGCTCTCGGTGATCGTCGTGGACGCGGAGGCGATGGAGCAGCTCCACATCCAGTGGATGGACCTGCCCGGGCCGACGGACGTCATGTCCTTCCCGATGGACGAGCTGCGCCCGCCGTCGAAGGACGACGAGGAGCCCCCGCAGGGGCTCCTCGGCGACATCGTGCTCTGCCCCGAGGTCGCCACCCAGCAGGGCAAGGACGCGCCGACGCAGCACTCCATGGACGAGGAGCTCCAGCTCCTCACCGTCCACGGGGTGCTGCACCTGCTCGGGTACGACCACGAGGAGCCCGACGAGAAGGCCGAGATGTTCGGCCTCCAGGCGGCGATCGTCGACGGCTGGCGCGCGGAGAAGGGCCTCACCGGCCCGTCCCCGGCTCCGACCGTCTCCTGACCCCCGATGGACGTGTCGCTGATCCTCGGCGCCGTCGCGCTGGTCATCGTGGCCTGGCTCGCCGCCTGCGCCGAGGCCGGTCTCGCCCGCGTCTCCAGCTTCCGCGCCGCCGAGGCCGTCCGGTCCGGGCGGCGCGGCGCGGAGAAGCTGGCCCAGGTCGCCTCCGACCCGACCCGCTATCTCAACGTCGCGCTGCTCGTCCGCGTCGCCTGCGAGATGGCGGCCGGCGTCCTCGTCACGTACGCCTGCCTGGAAGCCTTCCCGGAGACCTGGGAGGCGCTGCTCGTCGCGATCGCCGTCATGGTCCTCGTCAGTTACGTGGCCGTCGGCGTCTCGCCGCGCACCATCGGCCGCCAGCACCCGCTGAACACGGCGACCGCCGCCGCGTACGTGCTGCTGCCGCTGGCCCGGATCATGGGCCCGATCCCGCAGCTCCTCATCCTCATCGGCAACGCGCTGACGCCGGGCAAGGGCTTCCGCAAGGGCCCCTTCGCCTCCGAGGCCGAGCTGCGGGCCATGGTCGACCTCGCCGAGCAGGAGTCGCTGATCGAGGACGAGGAGCGCCGCATGGTGCACTCCGTCTTCGAGCTCGGCGACACCCTCGTACGGGAGGTCATGGTGCCCCGCACCGACCTCATCTGCATCGAGCGGTACAAGACGATCCGTCAGGCCCTCACCCTCGCGCTGCGCTCCGGCTTCTCCCGGATCCCGGTGACCGGGGAGAACGAGGACGACATCGTCGGGATCGTGTATCTGAAGGACCTCGTCCGCAAGACGCACATCAACCGCGACTCCGAGGCCGACCTGGTGTCGACCGCGATGCGGCCCGCCGCCTTCGTGCCCGACACCAAGAACGCCGGTGACCTGCTGCGCGAGATGCAGCAGGAGCGCAACCACGTCGCCGTCGTCATCGACGAGTACGGCGGCACGGCCGGGATCGTCACCATCGAGGACATCCTGGAGGAGATCGTCGGCGAGATCACCGACGAGTACGACCGGGAGCTGCCGCCCGTCGAGGAGCTCGGCGAGGACCGCTACCGGGTCACCGCCCGCCTCGACATCGGCGACCTCGGCGAGCTGTACGGCTTCGGCCCCGACGAGTACGACGACGAGGACGTGGAGACCGTCGGCGGTCTGCTCGCCAAGGCGCTCGGCCGGGTCCCGATCTCCGGGGCCAAGGCGGTCGTGGAGCTGCCCGACGGCCGCTCGCTGCGACTGACGGCCGAGGCGCCCGCCGGCCGCCGGAACAAGATCGTCACCGTGCTCGTGGAGCCGCTGGAACCGGAGGAGAAGCCGGAATGACCCCCGACGAGCTGCGCGCCTTCTGCCTGGACTTCAACGACGCCTCGGAGGAGTTCCCGTTCGGTCCGGACACCTCCGTCTTCAAGGTCGCCGGGAAGATGTTCGCGCTCTCGTGGCTGGACGGCCGGCCGCTGCGGGTCAACCTCAAGTGCGACCCGGACGACGCCGTACGGCTCCGCGAGGAGCACCCGGCGATCGCCCCGGGCTACCACATGAACAAGCGGCACTGGAACACGGTGACCGTCGCAGAGCTCCCGGACCGGATGGTCCGGGAGCTCGTCGAGGACTCGTACGACCTCGTCGTCGCCGGTCTTCCGAAGGCGGTACGGCTCCGCCTCGACCGGCCGTAGGAGGACCTCAGGACCGGCGCCGCAGGCCGAGGGCGACCAGGACCGCCGCGCCGACCACGATCGCCGCGTCCAGGGCGATCACCGTGCGGACCCCGGCGAACAGGTCGGAGCCGGTGGTGGCGAGCACACCGAGCAGCGGGATCCCGACGGTCAGACCGACCTGCTGGGTGGTGGTGACCAGACCGGTCGCGAGCCCCTGCTCCTCGTCGCGGACGCCGGAGGTGACGGTCACGCCGTACGAGATGATCGCACCGAGGTGCAGCATCGACGCCAGCGAGACGGCCACCGTCGCCAGGACCGCGCCGGACTCGCGGCCGATGCCGAGCAGCGCGGCGGTGAGCAGGCCCTGGCCGAGCAGCGAGACCACCAGGGTGCGAGGGGCGCCGAACCGGCCGATCACCTTCGGGGTCACCATGCCGGCGAGCACCGAGAACGCGCCCTGGACGCCGAAGACGATGCCGGAGGCGAAGGCCGAGAGGCCCAGCGTCTCCTGGAGGTACAGGGTCAGGACGAAGACGATCGTCGACATCATCGAGAAGGTGACCAGACCGCCCAGGTTGCCGAAGGCGACGGTACGGCGGCGCAGCACCGGCAGCGAGACCAGCGGGGCCGGGTGCCGGGACTCGATCACGCCGAAGGCCACGAGCAGCAGCACGCCCAGGCCGAGGGTGACGGGGACGTCCACGCCGCCGAAGCCGCGCTCGGCCGCCGTCGTCAGGGCGTAGATCAGGGAGAGCAGTCCACCGGTGACGGTCAGCGCGCCGGGGACGTCCAGGCGGGGCCGCTCGGGGGTGCGGGACTCGGGCAGCAGGCCCGGGGCGAGCGGCAGCACGATCAGGGTGAAGACGGCGAGCAGGCCCATCGTGGAGCGCCAGCCGAGGGTGTCGGTCATGACACCGCCGAGCACCATGCCGATGGTGAAGCCGAGGGACATCAGGGTGCCGGAGATGCCGAGCGCCCTGGCCCGCAGCGGGCCCTCGGGGAAGACGGTGGTGAGCAGCGCCATGCCGGTCGGCACGATCGCCGCCGCGCCGACGCCCTGGAGGGCGCGTCCTGCGAGGAAGGCGCCGGGGCTCCAGGCGAACGTGGCGAGCAGGGAGGCCGCGCCGAAGAGCACGAGGCCGGAGAGGAAGAGCTTCCTGCGGCCGAAGAGGTCGCCGATCCGGCCGAAGAGGAGCAGGAAGCCGCCGGAGGGCAGGGCGAAGGCGGTGACGGCCCACTGCAGGCCGGAGGGGTCGAAGCGGAGGTCGGCGCCGAGGACGGGCAGGGCGACGTTCAGGACGGAGAAGTCGAGCGCCACCATGAACTGGGCGGCGCACAGGACGAAGAGGACGAGCCGGTCGCGGCGGGTGAGGGCCGGGGGAGCGGCGGGGGCCGTGGTGGGGGTGGCGGGGGATTCGGGCGGGGTGGTCGTCGTTGCCATGCGTCCACCTTCGGCGTACGGGAACAACGCTGGGGAGCGGGAACTTATCCTGTTGGTCGCACCACCAGGCACCGCCCGGCATCCACCATGCGTCCAGGGGGAGGAAGCACACGTGGCCACCGCTCTCGAGAGCACCAGCGCGAAGCAGCACCGACTGGCCGAACTGCGCGAGTTCCTGATGAGCCGTCGGGCCCGGGTCAGCCCGGCCGAGGCGGGACTCCCGGACGGCGGCGCCCGCCGCCGCACCCCGGGCCTGCGCCGCGAGGAGGTCGCGGTCCTCGCGGGCGTCGGGGTCTCCTGGTACCAGTGGCTCGAACAGGGCCGGGACATCACGGTCTCCCCGCAGGTCCTCGACTCGGTGGCGCGGGTGCTGCGGCTGAGCCCCGCAGAGCGCCGCCATCTGTACGTCCTGGCGGCGCTGAACCCGCCGGCGCTCGAACCGGCCCCGGAGGACCGGGACATGTGCCACGGGCTCCGGCGGCTCATCGACGCGTGGATGCCGTTCCCGGCGCACATCATGGACCAGTACTGGAACACGGTGATGTGGAACGACGCGGCGTCGATCGTGCTCGGGATGCGGCCGGAGATCGTGCAGAACTGCCTGGTCGCCTTCTTCACGGACCCGCTGTACCGCGCGCGGTCGACGCGCTGGGAGGAGCTCGCGCCGAAGGTCGTCGCCCAGTTCCGCTCGGCGTGCTCGGAGTGCCCGGACGACGAGGGCTTCCAGGCGGTGGTCGAGTCGGCCAAGGAGGCGAGCGCGGAGTTCGCCGAGCTGTGGGAGCGGCGGGACATCCTGCCGGGCGGCCAGAACCGCAAGGAGATGGAGCACCCGCTGGTCGGCACGCTGGTCGTGGAGTCGACCCAGCTCAGGGTCCCGGCCCGGCCGGACCTGGTCATCGTGATGCACACCCCGCTGCCGGAGGCGGACACGGCGGAGAAGCTGGAGTGGCTGGTGTCGCCGGAGGGGCGTCGCGGGGCGATGTACCCGGTCGCGGGCTGATCGTCCTCGCGGACCTATGCTCGGTTCATGACACTCAGCAGCGAGCACGGCGACCTCGGCGCCGAGGACCTCAAGATCATCACCCTTGCGCGGAGCGCCCGCGCCCGTAACGGCGTGCCCGAGGGTGCGGCCGTACGCGACGAGACGGGCCGCACGTATGTGGCGGGCACCGTGGAGCTGGAGTCGCTCAAGCTGAGCGCGCTGCGGACCGCGGTCGCGATGGCCGTGGCCAGCGGGGCCCAGTCCCTGGAGGCGGCGGCCGTGGTGTCGAACGCCGAGGCGGCCTCGGACGAGGACCGCGCGGCGGTACGGGACCTCGGCGGCCCGGAGACCCCGGTGCTGCTCGCGGGTCCGGACGGGCAGCTGCGCGTGGCGGTCACCGCGGGCTGAGCCCGGGTGCCTAGGGCCTGATCCGACGCGAATGGTCAGACAGGCCCTCGCCGAGGCATTCGCGAGCGGCGAGATCAGGACAGCGGGGCCCGGCGACACGCCGGGCCCCGCTGTCCTTGTGTGTTTGTGAAGGATCACCGCATCTTCTCTTGCCTTCCCCGGCGGTCTGCGCGTCAATGACAGCGGTTCGTCCGACGGACCGTCAGATCTCCATCCTTCACGCAGCGTCCGCACCCCTGCGTTCGGTATCGAAAGGGGTTCGAACTCGCCATGAGAAGCAGAAGCACCTTAGGGACCGTCGCGGTACTCACCGGGGCGCTCGCCGCCGCCGGACTCGCCTTCGCCCCGACGGCCGGCGCCGTGTCGCCGGGCTCGGCGACGGCGACGTACGACTGCGGCAGCTGGGGCGGCGGCACCGCCACCCTCACGGCCACGCAGAGCGGCACCGCCGCGACCATCACCGTCAGCTCGGCCGTCACGACGCCGATCGCGGTCGGCGCCGACTCGATCAGCTCCACGCTGACGATGGCCAAGGCCGGCGGCGGCACCCGGGTCTTCACCGGGAAGAAGAACCCGGCGCTCTCCGCCGGACAGCCGGTCGTCATGGGCCCGCTGAGCGGGACCGTGGCCTCGGGCGACAGTCTCAACTCGTACTTCGCGGGGGTCGCCCTCAAGATGGTGATCTTCGGGATCACGGTGAACTGTGACGCGGTGACCTCGCAGTCGCCGGGTCCGTTCGTCTTCAGCTGAGCCTTTCGGCTGAGCCTTTCGGCTGAGCCCTTTCGGCTGAGCCCTTCAGCTGGGCCTGTACCACTCTGACCGGTGTCGCCGTGGGCGGCACCGGTCTCCGTCGTGACCTGGGGAAATGCCCGGCATGTCATGATCTTGACAGTATCTGATGGGTCATCAGTCGGTGGAATTCGATTCCATTGACTTCTCTCCGCCCGCGGCCGTCAATGGCGCCCACTCATCCCTCAGGAGGGGGCACACACATGGCACTCACCCGATCCCGGGCGGCGGCCCGAAGACGGCGCTGGACCGCCGTCCTCGGCGTCACCGCCCTCGCGGTCGCCGGCGGCGCGCTCGCCGCCCCGGCCGGCGCCGCGACCACCTCGCAGTCGGTGGAATTCCAGACCCGCTGCGTCCCGCCGCCGGTCGCCCAGATCCCGCCGATCGAGGGCGCCACCACCGCCCAGATCACGGTCGACAAGACCAGCCCCAAGGTCGGCGAGACCGTCACCGTGACCTACACGGTCACCAAGCCCGCCGCGTCCAACCCCGTCGACCTGGCGCTCCCGGCCGACATCATGACGCCCAGCGGCAAGGTGGTCCTCGGCGGCGCCCAGACCGGCACGGTCACCGTCACAGGACCCAAGAAGAACCCGCCGGTCCCCGGCAAGGGCTCCTTCCCGGCCTTCTCCATGACGGGCACCTTCACCGCCACCGCGGCCGGCTCGATCACCCTCTCGCCCGGCGACTACAACATCCACACCAGCTACCTCATGGAGCTGGACACCCCCTGTACGGTGCTCAACCCGCCCGCCCCGGTCTCCGAGACGGTCGTCGCGAGCCCCGTGACCAGCCCCAACACCCGGACGCTCCAGCTCGACAACGCCTCCGGCGACCCGGGTGTCCGCGTCACCGTCACCGGCTCCAGGTTCACCCCGCTCACCGAGGTCACCGTCGTCGGCCGCGCCGGAGCGGCGGAGACCGCCGACAAGATGACCGTCACCACCGACAGCGAGGGCGGCTTCGCCGCGCGCCTCAAGGTCAACGACCCGGCGACCACCGGGATCGTGGCGTACGAGGGCACGGCCTGGGACCCCGAGAAGGGTGCGGGCCCCGCCGCGTACAAGGTCATCGTCCCGGCGCCGCCGAACAGCCAGACGATCACCGCGGCCGTCAACGCGGGTGAGCTGTCCATGACCCAGGCAGGGGACGCCGTCCAGCTGTCCTCCGTCGACTTCGGCGCGGGCGGCGCGGCCACCGGCGCGCTCCGGACGGTGACCGTCAAGGACTTCCGCGGCGGCCCCGCCGGCTGGTCGCTGACCGGCAAGGTCACCGACTTCACCGGCCCCGGCGGCGCCATCGGCGCCGGGAACCTTTCCTGGACCCCCGCCTGCACCGCCAAGGCCGGCAGCCCCAGCGCCTGCGCCGCAGGCTCCGCGGGACCGGTCGGCAGCGGCGGCGCGACCCTCGCCTCCACGCCGAACGGCACCCTCACGGGCGGCGAGTTCACCGTCGACGCGCAGCTCTCCCTCGACGTCCCGGCGTTCACCGCGCCCGGCTCGTACGCGGGCGTGCTCACGCTGACCCTGTCCTGACCGCTCGCGGGCCGGGCGCGCACCCGGCCGGCCCGCTCCGATCCGCACCCCGGGGGTCCGCACCGTGCGCAAGCTGTCCGCACTCCTCCTGAGCACCCTCCTCGCGCTCCTCGGCCTCGCGCCGGGCGCCCGGGCCGCCGAGAACGGCGAGTGGGCCGTCTACCCGGCCGCCGCCGAGCTCGGCGGCCGCCCGTACTTCTACCTCTCCGCCGACCCCGGCACGACGCTCACCGACCGCGTCACCGTCGCCAACAAGACCGCTGCCCCGCTCACCTTCCGGCTGTACGGCGCCGACGCCTACAACACCGACCGCGACGGCGGCTTCGCCGTCCGCACCCAGAGCGAGAAGCAGACCGGCGCCGGCGCCTGGATCAAGCCCGAGCGGACCCGGATCACCGTCCCGCCCCGCTCCTCCGTCACCGTGCCGTACACGCTGACCGTCCCCGCCGACGCCGACCCCGGCGACCACCCCGGCGCCCTCGTCGCCCTCGACGAGCGGATCGCCCCGGGCGGGAAGGGCTCCGTCGCCGTCGGCGTGCAGCGCGCGGTCGGCGCCCGCGTCTACCTCCGGGTCAACGGGCCGACCGTCCCCGCCCTCGCCGTCGAGGACGTCAGCCTCGACCAGGACCGGCCGCTGGTCCCCGGCACCCGTACGAGCAGCGCCCTCGTCTCGTACACCCTGCACAACCGGGGCAACGTCACCCTCAACCCCAAGGTCGTCCTGAAGGCCGAGGGCCTCTTCGGCCGCACCCTCCTCGACCGCGACCTCGCGAAGGTCCCCGCCGAACTGCTGCCCCGCCAGAAGATCCGGCTCACGGAGCGCTGGACCGGCTCCCCGCAGCTCGACTGGGGCGACGTCACCCTCACCGCCACCGCGAAGGACGTGCGGGAGACCGGCACCGTGTCCTTCCTCGCCCTGCCCTGGCTCGCCGCCGCGATCCTCGCCGCGGGCGGCGCGGCCGGGCTCTACGGCCTGCGGATACGCCGCCGCCGGGCACTGAGTACGTGACGCGGGCGCTCATCGGGGACAATGGCCCCCATGAGCGCTCGCAACCAAGAAACCGAAGCCGTCCACCGGGCCGGCTTCGCCTGCTTCGTCGGCCGCCCCAACGCGGGCAAGTCCACCCTCACGAACGCTCTGGTCGGCCAGAAGGTGGCCATCACCTCGAACCGGCCGCAGACCACCCGGCACACCGTCCGCGGCATCGTGCACCGCCCGGACGCCCAGCTGATCCTGGTCGACACCCCCGGCCTCCACAAGCCGCGCACCCTCCTCGGCGAGCGGCTCAACGACGTCGTCCGCACCACCTGGGCCGAGGTCGACGTGATCGGCTTCTGCCTGCCCGCCGACCAGAAGCTCGGCCCCGGCGACCGCTTCATCGCCAAGGAGCTCGCCGGGATCAAGAAGACGCCCAAGGTCGCGATCATCACCAAGACCGACCTGGTCGACTCCAAGACCCTCGCCGAGCAGCTCATCGCGATCGACCAGCTCGGCAAGGAGCTCGGCTTCGAGTGGGCGCAGATCGTGCCGGTCTCGGCCGTCGGCAACAAGCAGGTCCAGCTCGTCGCCGACCTGCTGATCCCGCTCCTGCCGGAGTCCCCGCCGCTCTACCCGGAGGGCGACCTCACGGACGAGCCGGAGCAGGTCATGGTCGCGGAGCTGATCCGCGAGGCCGCGCTCGAAGGCGTACGGGACGAGCTGCCGCACTCGATCGCGGTGGTCGTCGAGGAGATGATCCCGCGCGAGAACCGCCCGGCGGACCGGCCGCTGCTCGACATCCACGCCAACGTGTACATCGAGCGCCCCAGCCAGAAGGGCATCATCATCGGCCCGAAGGGCAGCCGCCTCAAGGAGGTCGGCATGAAGTCCCGCAAGCACATCGAGGCCCTCCTCGGCACCCCGGTCTTCCTCGACCTGCACGTGAAGGTCGCGAAGGACTGGCAGCGGGACCCGAAGCAGCTGAGGAAGCTCGGCTTCTAGGTCTGCCGGACAGCCTCCGGGGGCGCGTGTCAGCATGGCGGCGTGACAGAGATCGTCAAGGGGGGAAACCTGCCGGTCCCCGGGCAGGTGTGGCGGATCGCGGTCGTCCGGCGGGCCGCCGGCGAGGGCGTGCCGGAGGTCGACGCCTCGGCACTGCTGCTCGACGCCGAGGGCCGGGTCAGGGGCGACGGCGACCTGGTCTTCTACAACCAGCCCGTGCACGCGTCCGGCGCGGTGCGCCTGCTCGGGCAGGTGCAGGACGGGGAGGAGCGGGTCGCCGACTGGCTGGAGATCGACACCGGGCGCGTGGAGCCCGCCGTCCAGCGCATCGTGATCACCGCCTCCAGCGAGGACGGCACGTTCGGCCAGGTGCCGGGGCTCCACATACGGACGACCAGCGCCGCCACCGGCGAGCAGCTGGCGCTGTACGAGGTCGACGACGCGAGCACCGAGACGGCGTTCCTCCTCGGCGAGTACTACCGGCGCGACGGGGCCTGGAAGTTCCGGGCCGTGGGCCAGGGGTACGCCTCCGGGCTCGTCGGCCTCGCCGAGGACTTCGGCATCGTGGGCAGGGACCCGGAGCCGGCCGCCGAGGAAGAGCCCGTCCCCGAGGACGCCCCGCCCGGGCCGGAGGCCATCCCCGAGGAGCTCCTTGCGAAGGTCCGCGAGGACGAGGCCGCCGCTGCGCGGACACCGGCACGGGTCCCCGTCCAGCGGCCGCCGCGACTCGGCCCCCGGTCGGACGTCGAGCTCTTCGGCGAGGACTTCCCGGAGTTCTTCCGCAGCGGCAAGGGCCAGGCCGTCATCACCGTCGACGTGCCGATTCCGGCCGGTTACCTCGTCGTCGACACGACCCGGAGGGGCGACGGCTACTTCTCCGTGCGGACCCTCGACGAGAAGGACAACGGCGACGTCCTGCTCGCGAGCACGACCCTGAAGGACCACGAGGGCCGTGGGCTCCTGCGGTACGACGGCAAGCGCCCGCTGCGCCTGCGCGTGAGCGGCCACGACGAGCAGTGGACGGTCGCCCTCCGTCCGGTGAGCACCGTGGAGGCCCTGGACGGCACCGCCGAGGGGCGGGGCGGCGACGTCCTGCTGTACACGGGGCCCGCCGCCCTGCTCAGCTCCCGGCTTCACACGAGGCTCGGCCACGCGTACTTCAGCGTGCGGGGCCACGAGCCGGACGGCCGCGATCACCTGCTCGCCACGGACGCGAGCAGGCTCCCCAGGGACACGCGTCCGCTGCCCGAAGGGCCCCTGCTCGTGCAGGTCCGCAGCGCCGAGGGCGACTGGTCCCTGAAGGTCAGGCCGCCGAAGGAGAACCGGTTCTGGCGCCGCGCCTCCCGCTAGGTCCTACGCCCCTTCCTTGAGGACCCTCGTGACGAGGGTCCTCTGGGCGTCCGTGAGGTGCGGGTCGCGGCAGCGGACCGTGCGGCCGTCGACGGTGATCTCGTACGAGAAGCCGTCCGGCACGCCCTTGGCGTCACCGTCGCTCTCCGCGAGGACGGTGGAGGTCAGGGAGTCCCATTCGGGTCCCGCGACCTCCACCTCCGCCGACCGCTCGATGCCCGCGAAACCGCCCGTGCGCCGCACTCGAATCCGCATGGGCCCTGTCTACCAGTCCGCTCAGGACGTGGACACTCCGACGCCCGACCAGGCGCGGCGCACGGCCTCGGCCGTCTCGTCGTCGTAGAGGTCCCGCGCCGACGTCACCGTCGCCCGCGCGAACTCGCCGAACCGGGCCTCCTCGGTCAGGGTCCCGCCGGTCATCGTCGCGTACCAGATCCGGCCGGGCCGCTCCCAGGCGTTGCCGCCGAGCTCGGTGGCGAGCAGGTAGAAGGCGTGGTTGGGGATGCCCGAGTTGATGTGCACCCCGCCGTTGTCGGAGCTGGTGCGGACGTAGTCGTCCATGTGCGCGGGCTGCGGGTCCTTGCCGAGGACGTCGTCGTCGTACGCGGTGCCGGGGGCCTTCATGGACCGCAGCGCCGTTCCCGCGTCGACGGCGGGGCCGAGCAGCCCGGCGCCGATGAGCCAGTCGGCCTGCTCCGCGCCCTGGCCGAGGGCGTACTGCTTCACGAGCGAGCCGAAGACGTCCGAGACGTGCTCGTTGAGCGCCCCCGACTGGCCGTAGTACGCGAGGTTCGCGGAGTACTGGGTGAAGCCGTGGGCCAGCTCGTGGCCGATGACGTCGACCGGGATCGTGAAGTCGAGGAAGAGCTCGCCGTCGCCGTCGCCGAACACCATCTGCTCGCCGTTCCAGAAGGCGTTGTCGTACTTCTCGTCGAAGTGGACGGTGGCGCGCAGCGGCAGCCCGGCGCCGTCGATCGAGTCGTGGCCGAAGGCGTTCAGGAAGAGGTCGAAGGTGGCGCCGAGGCCGGCGTAGGCGCGGTTGGCCGTGTCGTCGGTGAGCGGCGGCTCGCCCTCGTCGCGCACCTGGTGGCCGGGGAGCTGGGTGCCGTTCTTGGCGTCGTAGATCGTGCGCCGGGGCTTTCCGGCACCGTCACCCGAGGGTGCGGGCGCGGTGCGCTCGGTGCGGGTGGCGCGCTGGGTGAGGTCCACCGCGAGGGTGCGGCGGGCGGCCTCGGCGACGGCCGGATCGGCCGACCGGGCGAGCCGCTCCAGGACGTGGGGCGGGACGATCGAGCAGAAGACAGGCGGGTGGGAGGTCATAACGGCAATGTGGCACTGCGTACCGCCGGTGTCACGAGTAGCGACGACGATTGGCGAAATGGAGTGATGGGTCACCTTTCGCCCTTGACGCGGACGCCGTCCCGCATACTGAAACAGGACGTCCGCCTTTCTCGGACCTGGGCTATGGTGACGCACATCATGCGTTTCGGGCTGCTTCTCCTTAGCTGCCGCGGCGAGGGCCTGTAGTCGTAGGCCGACCCCCTCCCCGCGGGTTTTGGTGTTGCGTTCGACAGTCGGCCGTCCTTTTTGCTGGACCCGAGGAGCCCTACGCAATGTCTCAGTCGCCTTTCGTCAGCCGCCCGACGCCCATCACCAACGCGACCCACACGCAGCAGCCGTCCGGGATGCCGATCCACAAGTACGGCCAGTACGAGGCCGTGACCATCCCCGACCGGACCTGGCCCGAGCAGCGCATCACCAAGGCGCCCCGCTGGCTGTCCACGGACCTGCGCGACGGCAACCAGGCCCTGATCGACCCGATGTCCCCGGCCCGCAAGCGCGAGATGTTCGACCTGCTCGTACGCATGGGCTACAAGGAGATCGAGGTCGGCTTCCCGTCCTCCGGCGAGACCGACTTCGCGTTCGTGCGCTCCATCATCGAAGAGGGCGCGATCCCGGACGACGTCACCATCTCCGTCCTGACCCAGGCCCGCGAGGACCTGATCGAGCGGACCGTGGAGTCCCTGATCGGCGCCAAGCGCGCCACGGTCCACCTGTACAACGCCACCGCGCCCACCTTCCGCCGGGTCGTCTTCCGCGGCTCGAAGGAGCAGATCAAGCAGATCGCCGTGGACGGCACCCGGCTGGTGATGGAGTACGCGGAGAAGCTGCTGGGCCCGGAGACCACCTTCGGCTACCAGTACAGCCCCGAGATCTTCACCGACACCGAGCTGGACTTCGCCCTGGAGGTCTGCGAGGCGGTCTGTGACGTCTGGCAGCCCGGCCCGGGCCGCGAGATCATCCTCAACCTGCCCGCCACCGTGGAGCGTTCGACCCCGTCCACGCACGCGGACCGCTTCGAGTGGATGTCCCGGAACCTGACCCGCCGCGAGCACATCTGCATCTCCGTCCACCCGCACAACGACCGCGGCACGGCCGTGGCGGCTGCCGAGCTGGCGATCATGGCCGGCGCCGACCGCATCGAGGGCTGCCTGTTCGGGCAGGGCGAGCGGACCGGCAACGTCGACCTGGTGACCCTGGGCATGAACCTGTTCTCGCAGGGCGTCGACCCGCAGATCGACTTCTCCCAGATCGACGAGATCCGCCGTACGTCCGAGTACTGCAACCAGATGGAGGTCCACCCGCGCCACCCCTACGCGGGCGACCTGGTCTACACCGCCTTCTCCGGCTCCCACCAGGACGCCATCAAGAAGGGCTTCGACGCCATGGAGGCCGACGCGGCCGCCCAGGGCAAGACGGTGGACGAGATCGAGTGGGCGGTGCCGTACCTGCCGATCGACCCGAAGGACGTCGGCCGCTCCTACGAGGCCGTCATCCGGGTCAACTCGCAGTCCGGCAAGGGCGGCATCGCGTACGTCCTGAAGAACGACCACAAGCTGGACCTGCCCCGCCGGATGCAGATCGAGTTCTCGAAGATCATCCAGCAGAAGACCGACAGCGAGGGCGGCGAGGTCACGCCGGCCGCGATCTGGGCCGTCTTCCAGGACGAGTACCTGCCCAACCCGGACAACGCCTGGGGCCGCATCCAGCTGCGCTCCGGCCAGTCCACCTCGGACACGGACGGCACCGACACCCTGCGCGTCGAGGCGGTCGTCGACGGCGTCGACACCGTCCTGACCGGCTCCGGCAACGGTCCGATCTCCGCCTTCTTCGACGCCCTGCAGTCGGTCGGCGTGGACGCCCGCCTGCTCGACTACCAGGAGCACACGATGAGCGAGGGCGCCTCCGCGCAGGCCGCCTCGTACATCGAGTGCGCCATCGACGGCAAGGTCCTGTGGGGCATCGGCATCGACGCCAACACGACCCGCGCCTCCCTGAAGGCGGTCATCTCGGCGGTCAACCGCTCCGCCCGCTGACCCCGCTCCACCCCGCCGTCCGCTGCCCCGCACCCTTCCTCCCGGAGGGTGCGGGGCAGCGGCATGTGTGAGCCGCGTCACGGTTCCGGTCGCTTCAGGTTCGCTTCAGGTTCGCTTAAGGAGGATCGTCCGGCGATATCGGAATCGGTGTCATATGGGGTGAGTTGACGGCACATCACGGTCTGGCGGATGGTACGGACCATCCCCCTCGGGACCCCCCACGCCTCCCCTCTCCGTACTCCCTGACCTGGAGTTCCGTATGCGCACGACCGCTGCCGTGGCCGCCGTCCTCGCGGTGACCGGTGCCGCCCTCAGCTGGGCCCCCGCCGCCTCCGCCACCACCACGGAGTGCGTGTCGCATCCGCTCGGCACGGCCGGTCTGTACGCCGAGTTCGTCGAGAAGGACTCCGTCCGCCACGCGGACTCCGAAGGCGCGGTCGCCGTCGGCGGCGACGCCACCTTCGGCGAACCGGGCACGTCCGGCTTCTCCGTCGGCTCCCGCCTCACCGACACCGACCTCGCCGGGCTGCCCGGCGGGCACAGCCTCGTCGTCGGCGGCACCCTCAAGGCCAACGGCGTGGTCCTGGTCAAGGGAACCGGCATCGCCGGCAAGGTCGTCGACAACTCCCGGGGCGCCGGCTTCGACGTCGACGGCGACAAGGTCGCGACCGGGCCCTCCCCGATCGACTTCGGCAAGGAGTTCACCCGGCTGCGCACGCTGTCCGCCGGGTGGGCGGCCGTGCGGCCCACCGGCGAGGCGGCCGTCGACGGACGCGCCCTCTACCTCACCGGCACGGACGCGAAGCTGAACGTCTTCGCCGTGAGCAGCGCCGACCTGGAGAAGGCCGGCGAGATCTACCTCAAGGTCCCGGCCGGCTCCTCCACCCTCGTGAACGTCGTCGGCACCTCGTACGACATGGGGGCCAAGCCCACCTCCGGCGTCTGGATCTCCGACGGCGGCGCGTACGTCCAGGACGACTACGACCGGCACACCGACGGCCACAAGAGCATCCGCTCCAAGCTGCTGTGGAACTTCCCGCAGGCCGAGACCCTCAAGAAGAACAACGCCGCCTGGCCCGGCGCCATCCTCGCGCCCACCGCCGCCGTCACCATGACCAGCGGGCACGTCAACGGCTCCGTCATCGCCGAGTCGCTGGACACCGTCCCCGGCTCCGAGACCCACCGGATGAACTTCACCGGCTGCCTCCCCGAGGTGACCACCCCCGGCCCGGTCGTCACCCCCGAGCCGCCGAAGCCGACCGACACCCCGGCGCCCACCACCCCGCCGACCGAGGGCACGCCGACCACCCCGGAGGACACCGGGACCCCCACCGCGTCCCCGTCCACCCCGGGCGCCCCGAGCACCCCGGCGACCCCGGGGGAGGCCACCACCGCGCCCGCCCCCGCTCCGTCCGCCACCCCGGAGGGTGATCTCGCGACGACCGGTTCGGCCATCGGCCCGGGTGTCATCGCCGCCGCCGTGGCCGCCGTCGCCGTCGGCGGAGGCTTCCTGGCCTTCGCGAAGCGCCGCCGCCGCACTTCCTGATCTCGCGAGAGCGGTGACGTGTCTCGGCCAAGTCCGCGGTGAAGTCCTGACGGGGTGCTGACGCCACATCAAGGATGTGGCTAACATCACGCCAACGCCGGCAGTGCAGCCGGGCCGTTGAGGAGGTGCGTGTGCGGTCTGCCCGGAATTCACGTGGTGGGAAAGTGGGCGTCTGCGGAATCCGCACCTCCTGGAACACCGTCGGAGACGGCGAGTTCTTCTGCGAGGAGTGCGGGGGCGACCGCAACTACCGGCGGCGCACCGGCCGCCGCAGGTTCGCCGTCCTGGGCGTCCCCGTCCTGCCCCGGGGCTGTACCGGCCCCGTCGTCGAGTGCGCGGCCTGTCACACGCACTTCGGTACGGAGGTGCTCGACCACCCGACGACGAGCCGCTTCTCCGCGATGCTGCGGGACGCCGTGCACACCGTCGCCCTGGCCGTCCTCGCGGCCGGCGGCACCGAGTCCCGCGAGGTCCTGGACCGGGCCGTCACCGCGGTCCGGTCCGCCGGCTTCGCCGAGTGCACGGCCGTCCAGCTCGTCGACCTCGTCGAGGCCCTGGAGGCGGACACCGGGCGCTTCATGCCCGAGGTGAACCCCGAGGGCACGCTCCTGTCGATCGAGCTCCACGAGGCCCTGGAGCCGCTCACCCCGCACCTGGCGCCCGCCGGGCGGGAGTCGATCCTGGTCCAGGCGGCGCGGATCGCGCTCGCGGACGGCGCGTACACGCCGGCCGAGACGGAGGTCCTGGGGACCGTCGGGAACGCGCTGGCGCTCGCGCCCGAGGACACGGTCCGCCTCCTGACGACGGCCCGCACGGTCCCGTAGCCCCCTCGTGTGGGCAATCGTCCCGCAGGGCGATGGGGGTCCCCCCTGCTCGAGCGAAGCCGAGAGCTTGGGGGAGGGTGGGCACACGGACGGCGCCCTTCAGCGGCGCCTCCGCGTTCCGCGCCTGGACCCGCACGGGATGCGCGGTGCACGACGTGGTGCGGGTTCAGGCGCGGGAGCCTAGGCCCGGCTGGGGGCGCCGTTCCGTTGTGCCCACCCGTTCCGCCCCAGCGGAACGATTGCCCACAACGGGCGGGAGCGTGCCCACAACGGGTGGAAGCGCGCCCACAACGGGGTGGGCGACTGGGGCCGCTCCGAGGTGTTCGAGGGTGGTTCGGGAGGCGGTCAGTTCTCGGCGGGACGTTTCCTCGTCGCCCAGCGACCGCGCCGCCGTAGCCACCAGCGTCCGCGTCCGCGCGGCCTCGTACGGGATCCGTAGCTCCAGCCATCCCGCGAGCGCCCGCCGCAGCAGCCGCAGCGCGGGTTCCGGGCGGGCCTCCGCCAGGGCCACCGCGCCCCGCGCCGTGTCGGCCATCGCCCGGAGCAGCGGGACGTCCCCGGCCAGGACCTCCAGCTCCGCCGCCGCGCCCGCGGCCCCGGGCACGTCACGGACGGCGAGGGCGACCTCGGTGCGGGCGGCGAGCAGCCGCGCCCGGCCGAGGAGGTCGTGGGCGGGGTCGCGCCGGCAGGCGAGCGCCAGGCCGACGCCCGCCACCGCCGCGTCGGCGCGGCCCTGCGCGAGCCGCAGCAGCGCGAGGCCCGGCTGCGGGAGCCTGCCGAGTTCATGGGCGTGCGCGTACGAGGCGGCGGCCTCCTCCAGACGGCCCTGGCGCCGCTGGACGTCCCCGGCGGCGTAGTACGCGGCGGCCGCCGACTCCAGGCGGTCCACCGGCACCTCCCGGCAGGCGAGGCGGGCCTCCGCCTCGGCGAGCGCCCACGCGCCGAGGAGGTCGAGCACCTCGACCCGGTGCGCCCGGCACACCCCGCGGAAGGGGTTCTCACCGGAGGGGACGGTCATGGGGCCCGTACCCGTACCCGTCCACGGCGGTTCGCACCATTCCATGGCCGCGTTCGTCCACGTCACCGCGCGGCCGAAGTCCGCCGTCTCCATGCACTGGCTGATCGCCAGGTCGTAGAGGCGGCCCGTGAACATGCCGCTCAGTTCGCCGGCCGTCACCGCGCGCATCGCCTCGTCGAGGAGCGCCAGGGCCTCGGCGCGCCGGCCGTCCGCGAGGAGGACGGAGGCCTCCGCCTGCCGGCTGAGGGCCAGGAGGTCCGGGCTGCCGGAGCGGAGGGCGAGCCGGTTCATGCGGCGTGCCGCCGCGAGCGCGGCCGCGTGGTCGCCGCGGGCCGCCGCCTCCTCCGCGTCGGTCCACGCGAGGAAGCACTTCTCGGGGCAGGGCGGTTGGTCGTCCAGATGGTGATGGGCCCGGTGCAGCCAGCCGGCCGCCGCCGCGGGCCGCCCGAGGCCCTCGTACTCGTCCGACAGCCACCACGAGGCAAGGCCGGCGCCCCGGTGGTCGCCGCCCGCCACGTACGTCGCGTGGGCCCGCAGCCGGGCCGCGACGGACTCGTCCACATGGCCGGTCCACCAGGCGGCGTCGGCCAGGATCGTCAGGTCGTCGGCGCTCAGCGCGCGCGTGGGGTGCTCGTCGTGGGCGTGCAGCAGCCCGTACGCCTCGGCCCAGGACTCCCGGGCCGCCGCGGTCCTGGCCCGCGCGATCCGGTCGATCGTGGGTGCGGACATGGCCCTCACCTCTTCCGGGTCCTTCCAGGGTAGGACCGGGAGGGGGTGAGGGCCCCGCGACGGTTACTTGATCGCGCCGCTCGCGCGGAGCATGTCCTCGCGCTCGACGATCTTGATCCGCTCGCGGCCCTGCGGCTCGCCGAGCGCCTTCTCGGCGGCGTCGAGGGCGTACCAGCCCTCCCACGTCGTGTACGTGATGCCCTTGCCCTCCAGGAAGGACACGACCGCGTCCTCCTCCGGGGTCTCCGGGGTGAGCAGGCGCCCGTTCGCGAAGTCGTCCAGGAGGTTCGCGACGGTCTCGTTGGCGTCGCCCTTGGTGTGGCCGATGAGGCCGACGGGGCCGCGGCGGATCCAGCCGGTGCAGTACGTGGAGGCCATGTGCTCGCCGGTCTCCTCGATCACGCGGCCGCCCTGGTCCGGGATCGTGCCGGTCGTGGTGTCCCACGGGATCTTCGGGAGCTCGTCGGAGAGGTAGCCGACCGCGCGGTAGACCGCCTGGACGTCCCAGTCGGTGGTGGCGCCGGTGCCCTTCACGTTGCCCGTGCCGTCCAGCTCGGTGCGCTCGGTGCGCAGGCCGACGACCTGGCCGTCCTCGCCGAGGATCTCGACGGGGGACTCGAAGAAGTGCAGGAAGAGCTTGTGCGGGCGGTCGCCGACGTCGCGGATCGCCCAGTTCTCCAGGGTCTTGGCGACCATGTCCGTCTGCTTGTTCTTGCGGCGCTCGGCGATCGAGCCCTCGTCGTAGTCGATGTCCTCGGGGTTGACGATGACCTCGATGTTCGGCGAGTGGTCGAGCTCGCGCAGCTCCATGGGGCTGAACTTCGCCTGCGCCGGGCCGCGGCGGCCGAAGACGTGGATCTCGACGGCCTTGTTGGCCTTGAGGCCGTCGTAGACGTTCGCCGGGATCTCGGTGGGCAGCAGCTCGTCCGCCGTCTTGGCGAGGATGCGCGCGATGTCCAGGGCCACGTTGCCGACGCCGAGGACGGCGACCTTCTCGGCCTTCAGCGGCCAGGTGCGCGGCACGTCCGGGTGACCGTCGTACCAGGAGGCGAAGTCGGCGGCGCCGTACGAGCCGTCGAGCTCCACGCCGGGGATCTTCAGCTCGCGGTCGAACATGGCGCCGGTGGAGAAGACCACCGCGTCGTAGAAGGAGCGCAGGTCGTCGAGGTGGACGTCGGTGCCGTAGTTCACGTTGCCGAAGAGGCGGACCTGCGGCTTGTCGAGGACCTGGTGGAGGGCGGTGATGATGCCCTTGATGCGCGGGTGGTCGGGGGCGACGCCGTAGCGGATGAGGCCGAAGGGCGCGGGCATCCGCTCGAAGAGGTCGATCGACACGCCCGGCTCGGCGGCGGCCTCGGACTTCAGCAGCGCATCGGCGGCGTAGATTCCGGCGGGGCCGGCGCCGACGATCGCGACCCGGAGGGGGCGGGGCATGACGGGATTCCCTTCGCAAGCGACGTGACAGCGAAGCCGCCGACACTTAGGTCACCCTAAATAACGCCTCGCGCGGACCGGTACCCGCCCCCGGTCTATGGCCTCATAAGGTGAACTTATGACTTCCATAAGCGGTCCTAGAAGGCACTGGAGATCGACTCGGGGTGCAGGAACGCCATGACGGCCCAGGCGACCGTACCGAGCAGGCCGGGGAGCGCGAGGACGGTGAGGAACAGGCCGAGCGCGAGCTCCCCGCGCCGGAAGAGGGCGATCCTCGGAAGGACGACGTTCCCCGGGTCGTCCGCGTCGTAGCTGATCTTGACGGCCATCCCGCCGGCCCGGGTGAACACGTTGCGGATCAGGCCGGCCGGGTCCGTGTACAGGTACATCCCGGGCCTCTGCGGCACCTCGGCGGCGAAGGTCGTGATGCCGTGCCGGATCAGGCGCCACTCGCGGTACCAGTTGGCCAGCGCGTTCGCGCCGAGCGCGAGGGCCACGACCAGGACGAGCCCTCCGGGGACGAGGGCGAGCGCGGCCACCGGTTCCCCCGCGGCGGCGACGAGCCCGTACGAGAGGACGAGCAGACCGAAGGCTCCGGCCGACAGCCCCTTGATGCGGCGCAGCTTCCTCGCCCGCCGGCTCAGGGGCAGCTCCCGCGTCTCGACGAGGGCGGTCCCGTCGGCCGCCGTGTCCCGTCCGGGCGTCCCGGGCAGGGCGCCGTTCACGGTCTCGGCGAACATCGCGGCCGCCGCCTCGCTCACCCCGCTGATCCGGTGCACGTACCGCGTGGTCCCCGCCGGGGCGGTCAGCTCCACGGTGAGCGTCCGCCTCTCGGTACGGATCCGCTCGACCGCCGCGAGCGGGATGCGCGCCTCCTCGTGCGGGCGGCTCAGGAGCAGCGCGTCGCCCACGAGTTGGAGGGAGGCCTTCTTGGAGCCCTGGACGACGGGCGTGGACGGCGTGATCGACATGGACGGATGGTAGGGGCGGGGGCCGGTTCACGGGAGGGGGCCCGGACTGCTTGTCGGTCGTCCTCGGCCGGCCGACCGCCCGCGCGACGGCTCACTTCGGCTTGAAGAGGATCTTCTCCGAAGGGAGAGTCATCCTCACGGTGTTGGTGTTGGTGATCTCGACGATCCGGTGAAGCCCGATCTGCTCCTTCGGTTTGACCTGCGTCAGGTCGAGGAACTTGTCCGCGGCCCCGGCCAGATAGGCGGGGAAGGCGTCGAGCGTGGTGTGGCCGAGCGAGAAGTACTCCTTCAGACGGCGGAAGAGCTTGGGGAGGATCACCACGTCATCGGTGATCGACTGCATCCCGGCGATCTTCGCCCCGGTGACGGTCACGTCGCCCAGAGCGTCGGCCGCGATGCTCCAGATGCCCACGCCGATCCCCATCTGCGCCTCCACCTTGCCGTCGGCCAGCGCGTCGCGCAGCACGGGAAGGAGGCCCTGGTAGAACGTCGGATACGCCAGACCCAGGCTGAGCAGGTGGTAGTTGGCCGTCCTCTCCTTCACGAGCCTCGTCGACACGTCCAGCTCGTAGCCGCTCGCCCCCGGCGGGTCCCCCGGGCAGGCGAACGCCACGCAGCGGCCGAAGACGTCGGCGCCGTTGGTGAGGATGAAGCCCGGGACCGACTCCGGGGTCGCGGAGATCATGTCGTGGGGGTGATGCGGGTCGGGGGTGCGCCGGATGTCACGGAAGCCGAGGAACGTCAGCAGCGCGTCCGTGGCCTCGTCGCCGAACTTGGGCGGCTGGCGCTTCTCGTCCCCGTAGTTCCCCGTGTAGTGGGTCTCCAGCGCGTCGATGCCTTCGAGTCGGATGTCGACGTGGCCGTCGCGCTCCGGCTGCGGCTTCTCGCAGCCCCGGACGAGCTTCCACTCGCCCACGTAGTCCGGGATGAAGGGGACGGTGTCCCCGTCGGGGGCCGTACGGCCCGAGAGATGGAAGGATCCCTTGATCAGCAGCATGGGCATGGTGACTCCCACGGCGATGTGTGTGCGGCATGGAAGGGAACCGGTCCTCCTCCTTCCATGCTGCGACCGCGCGCGGCTGACCGCCATCCGGCGCAGGCGTCAGGCGACGCCGCCCTCATGGACCGCGCCGACGAAGGACGCCCAGGCGGCGGCCGGCACGACCAGGACGGGGCCGTCGGTGACCTTGCTGTCCCGGACGGGGACGACGCCGGGGACGTTGTCGAGGACTTCGACACAGTCCCCGCCCTCGCCGTTGCTGTAGCTGCTCTTCCGCCAGGCGGCGCTCGTGAAGTCGTACGTGACCTCGACGCAGTCGCCGCCCTGACTGTTGCTGTAGGAGCTCTTGAACCACTGGGCGTTGCTCAGGTCGTACGCGCGCATCGTCTGAAGTCCTCCGCCGCCGACTCGATCAGTGCGAGGGAAGCCTCCGGCGACAGCGTGGCGACCCTGAGCAGATCGTAGGCGCGCTGTGCCTGCTTCACCACAGCCGGATCGTCAAGGAGAGTTCCCGAAAACTCCGTCTCTGTATAGGCCGTTGGCGGTGCGTCCTCGAACTCCATGAGCTTGAGGGTGCCGGTCATCCAGGCGTGTGCCCCGACCGATCGGGGCAGGACGGTCACCAGCGCCCGCCGCTGCCTGGCCATCGACGCGATGTGGTCCAGTGCGGCCGCCATCACCGATGCACCGCCCATCGGCGTCAGCACCGCGTTCTCGTGGAGGATGACCCAATACTCGGGGCTTGTAGTGCCCGCGAGGATCCTGGCCCGTTCGATCCGTGAAGTGACCTTCTCCTCGATGTACTCCTCCGTGGCGAGCGGGTTGCCTCCCAGGGTCACCGCCCGCGCGTACTCGGCCGTCTGCATCAGACCCGGGATCACCAGCGGAGCGAACTCGCAGATCTTCGTCGCCACCCTCTCCAGCTCCGCGACCTCGCTGAAATAGGACGCGTACGGCGACTTGTCGATGAGTCCGCGCCACGTACGTTCGAAAATACCGCCGGTTTGTAGGACTTCGTCGATTCGTACCGCCACATCCAACTGCGGCTTTCGAATTCCCTGCTCGAACAGGCCGATGTACCCCCCGGATACGAACACCCGTCTGCCCAGCTCGCCCTGGGTGAACCCCGCCTCCTCCCGGCGTTCCTTCAGGAGTTCGCCGAAGAACTCCCACACGTCCTGCTGCCTGCTCTTGGCCATGGGTTAACTCCCCAACCCTACCCCGCAGTTGTACGGGCTGCGCGTCTGCCGATTCTACGGATCTGCCCCCACCCTGGAGAGGCGAAGCGGGAAATGGATTCAGAAAGGCATACGTTGGTGAAGGAAGACATCATGAAGACGACCACGGGGGCAGTCGGAACCGCACAAGAGGCAGTGGCGGAATTGCGCGAGGCCCTCGCGAGGGCGGGAATCACGCTCCCCTCGCTCGGGCTCGACGTCGTCACCCTCGCGGCCGACCCGCCGCGGCCGCTCGTGGAATTGGGATGCTGCACGGTGGAAACGGCCCGGCTCCTCGCCGCCGCCGTACTGCCGAGGGAGGAGAGTCGATCGTGACGCTGCCCATCGGGTCGTACGTCGTCGAGATCCGTACCGGACGGGTCGGGAGGGTCATGGGGCACGAGGGCCCCTATGTGCAGGTGCGTCCGCTGGGGGGCGGGCGGGAGTGGGACGTGGAGCCGGACGGGGTCCGGGAGGCCACCTCGGCCGAGCGGCTCAGCGCGGCCACCGCGCACGTCAACGCCCGCAGTCGGGGCGAGGTGCCCTGACGGCCCTCACCTGTTAGTCCATCCGCCGCGCCCGCGCTGCACGCGCCGCGCCGCCCCGGTTACGTGGTCCTCGCGAACCAGTGCGAGTTCGTTGACCACGAAAGGAATCGAGGTGTTCGGCATGGCGAGACCGGCGTACCGGCTGGCTGCGGTGACCGCGGCCGCAGGCGCGTTGCTGGCGGGGGGACTCACGGGGGCCGAGGCGACCGGGGGGCGCGCCGCCGAGCCGGAAGGGCGGTACGTCGTCCTCCTCAAGGACTCGGCCCGTGACCGGCTCGACACGGTCGTGCGGGGGCACGGGCGGGACCACGGGGTGCGGGCGGGCTTCCGCTACCGGCACGCGCTGGTGGGGTACTCGGCGGTGGTGCCGGAGTCCCAGGTGGCCGCGCTGCGGGCGGACCCGAACGTCAGGGCGGTCGCCCCGGACCGGCCCGTCCAGGCCACCCAGCAGGTGCTGCCGACCGGGGTGAACCGGATCGACGCCGACGTGAGCAGTGCGCTCTCCGGGAACGGGTCGGGTCAGGTGGACACCGCGGTGGCGATCCTCGACACCGGGATCGACACGGGGCACCGCGATCTCAACGTGGCCGGCGGGTTCAACTGCATGGATCCCTCGCGGCCGAACGTCTACCGGGACTTCAACGGCCACGGCACCCACGTGGCCGGTACGGTCGCCGCCCGGGACAACGGCGACGACGTGGTCGGGGTCGTGCCCGGCGCCCGGCTGTACTCGGTGAGGGTGCTCGGCGCCAGCGGCCGGGGCTCCACCGCCAACATCCTCTGCGGGCTCGACTGGCTGGCGGACAACGCCGCCGGGCTCGGCATCAAGGTCGCGAACATGAGCCTCGGCGGCGACGGCGCCGACGACGGCAACTGCGGCTTCACCAACAACGACCCGGAGCACCAGGCGATCTGCCACGTGGTCAACGACGTCGGCGTCACGATGGTCGTGGCGGCAGGAAACGACGGCAACGACCTGGCCGACCACATCCCCGCCGCCTTCGACGAGGTCCTCACCGTGACCGCCATGGGCGACTACAACGGGCAGCCCGGCGGCGGTGGCGCCGCGACCTGCCGGGCCGGTACGGACGACGCCGCGGCCGACTTCTCCAACTTCGCCGTGAGCGACCTGGACGCCGCCCACACCATCGCCGGTCCGGGCGTGTGCATCCGGTCCACCCGCAACCACGGCACCACCGTCGTCTACTCCGGTACCTCGATGGCCTCACCGCACGTGGCCGGCACGGCCGCGCTGTGCCTCGTCAGCGGGCACTGCACGACCCCGACTCCGGCCGGGGTGGCCGCCACGCTGCGTGCCGACGCGGCGCTCCGGCCCGCTTCGTACGGCTTCGCCGGCGACCCGAACTCGCCCATCACCGGGCGTTACTACGGGCACCTCGTCCACGCCGGCGGCTACTGAGCACCCGCCCGCCCGCTGACGGTGTCCCCGAGCACCGTCAGCGGGTGCGGCGGCGTGCCTGCTGTGCCTCGCGGGTGATGGCCCACGCGTCGGCCACCGGGCCGAGGTGGCCGAGCTTGTCGGGGTTGAGGATCGAGCGGATCGCCTGGATCCGGCCGTCCAGGACGTCGAGGACGAAGACCTGCAGGATCCGGCCGTCGCGGTCGCGGTAGACCGCGCCCGGCTGGCCGTTGACCTCGTGCGGCTCGCAGGTGATGTCGAGGTCGAAGAGGGTGGGGAAGACCGTGCCCAGGAGCCGTGCCACCTTCTCCGCGCCCATGATGGTCCTGGCGAGGTTCGGGGCCTTGCCGCCGCCGTCGCCGACGAGCTGGACGTCGGCGGCCAGGAGGTCCTGGAGCCCGCCGATGTCCCCCTCCTTGAGGGCGTCGAAGAAACGGGTGGCGAGTTCCTGGCGCTCCTGGCGGTCGGCCGCGAACCGGGGACGTCCGTCGTGCATGTGCCGCCTGGCCCGTACGAGCAGCTGCCGACAGGCCGCCTCCGAGCGGCCCACGGCCTCGGCGACGTCCTGGAAGTCGAAGGCGAAGACCTCCCGCAGGAGGAACACGGCCCGTTCCAGGGGGCTGAGCCTTTCGAGCAGCAGCAGCGCGGCCATGGAGACCGAGTCGGCCAGCTCCACCGCGCGCGCCGGGTCCTCGTACGGATCGCTGAGCAGCGGCTCGGGGAACCAGGGGCCGACGTACTCCTCGCGCCGGACCCGCGCCGAGCGCAGGACGTCGATCGACAGGCGGGTGACCGTGGCCGACAGGAAGGCCTTGGCCGAGTCGGGCCGGGTCGAGGAGCCGTCGAAGCGCAGCCAGGTCTCCTGGACGGCGTCCTCGGCCTCGCTGACGCTGCCCAGGATCCGGTAGGCGATCGAGAACAGCAGCGGGCGCAGTTCCTCGAACTCCTCGACCTTGCTCATGCTCATGGCGGCTTCCTCTCCCCGTACCGGCAACGCTTCATGATCATCCAGGCGGGCGGTGCCTGTCAGTGGAACTGGCCGGGCACGTAGTCGCCCGCCGGCTGCCGGGTGATCGCGTTCAGGCGGTTCGCCATGTTCATGAAGGCGATGTGGAGGACGAGGGCCATGAGCTGCTCCTCGTCGTAGTGGAGGGCCGCCCGCGCCCAGACCTCGTCGCTGACGGCGCCGGCCCCGTCGGCGACCCGGGTGCCCTCCTCGGCGAGTTCGAGCGCGGCGCGCTCGGCCTCGGTGTAGACGGTCGCCTCGCGCCAGGCCGCCACCAGGTTGAGCCGCACCGGGGTCTCGCCGGCGTGGGCCGCGTCCTTGGTGTGCATGTCGATGCAGGCGGCGCAGCCGTTGATCTGGCTCACGCGCAGCGCGACCAGTTCCTGGACCGGCGCGGGAACCGTCGACTGCTTGATCTGCCCGCCCAGCGCCATGAGGTGCTTCAGGGCCTTGCCGAAGGCGGGGTTGGTGAAGACGTTCAGTCGGGCGTCCATGGGGTGCTCCTCGGTGTGGGGCGCTGGCTGGTTACACCCACGAGACGAGACAGCCCCGGACCCTGTGACACGGGTGAATGTGACCTGCGTCTCCCTCGGGCCGTGCGTCCTGTCCGCCGTCGCCGTACGGGAGAATGGGCGCATGAGTCTGTTCCGCGACGACGGCATCGTGCTGCGCACCCAGAAGCTGGGTGAAGCGGACCGCATCATCACGATCCTCACGCGCGGTCACGGCCGCGTACGCGCCGTCGCGCGGGGCGTACGCCGGACGAAGTCGAAGTTCGGGGCGCGCCTCGAACCCTTCTCGCACGTGGACGTGCAGTTCTTCGCCCGGGGGAGTGAGCTGGTCGGACGCGGGCTGCCGCTCTGCACGCAGAGCGAGACCATCGCCGCGTACGGCGGCGGGATCGTCACCGACTACGCCCGGTACACCGCCGGCACCGCCATGCTGGAGACGGCGGAACGGTTCACCGACCACGAGGGCGAGCCCGCCGTGCAGCAGTACCTGCTGCTCGTCGGCGGGTTGCGGACGCTCGCCCGGGGCGAGCACGCGCCGCACCTCATCCTCGACGCCTTCCTCCTCCGCTCCCTCGCCGTGAACGGCTACGCGCCCAGCTTCGAGGACTGCGCGAAATGCGGACTCCACGGGCCGAACCGGTTCTTCTCGGTCGCGGCGGGCGGGGTCATCTGCGGCGACTGCCGGGTGCCTGGAAGCGTCGTCCCCTCCGCGGAGGCCATCGGCCTGCTCAGCGCGCTGCTCACCGGCGACTGGGCGACGGCGGACGCGTGCGAGCCGCGCCACGTCAGGGAGGGCAGCGGACTCGTGTCCGCCTATCTGCACTGGCACCTGGAGCGCGGCCTGCGCTCCCTGCGGTACGTGGAGAAGAGCTGACGGGCGGCGTCCTCGTCTACGCTGCTCGACGGACACGAGGGACCTGACCGGCCGGGGTGCATCCGCCGGCGTCACGCACGGGCGGCCGTGCGCAGGGGGGAGTGCGGGCGATGGAGAACGGCGCGGACCTGCCGCGGCGGATCGGTGTCTACGACGTCGAGCGGGAGCTGGGCGCGGGCGGCATGGGGACGGTCTACCTCGCCCGGTCACCGGGCGGCCGGGCCGTCGCGGTCAAGGTGGCCCGCCCCGAACTCGCGGCCGACCCGCACTTCCGCCGACGGTTCCGCGCGGAGGTCGAGGCCGCCCGCAGGGTCGGCGGTTTCCACACGGCCCCGGTCGTGGACGCCGACCCCGACGCGAAGGTGCCGTGGCTGGCCACCGCGTACATCGCCGGACCCACGCTCGCCGAGCTGATCGAGCGCGAAGGGCCCATGGACGAGGGGCGGTTGAGGGCGCTCGGGGCGGCGCTGGCCGAGGCGCTCCAGGCCGTCCACGCCTGCGGGCTCGTCCACCGGGACCTGAAGCCGGGGAACATCATCATGGCCGAGGACGGTCCGCGCGTCCTCGACTTCGGCATCGCGCGGGCCGTGGAGTCCACCCGGCTCACCGCCACCGGGGCGGCCTTCGGCACTCCCGGCTACCTCGCGCCCGAGCAGGCGCAGGGCGAGGAGGTCGGCGGGGCCGCCGATGTGTTCGCGCTCGGCGCGGTGCTCGTGGCGGCGGCCGGAGGCCGGGCGTTCGGCGTCGGGACGCCCATGGGGCTGATGTACCGGTCGGTGCACGAGCCCGCGGATCTGTCGGCGCTGCCGGAGGGGCTGCGGCCGCTGGTCGCCGCCTGCCTGTCCAAGGACCCGGCGGACCGCCCCACGCCGGAGGCACTCCTGACGACCCTCGGACCGACCCCGGACCCGGCCCCGAGCTCGACCCTCGTACGGGACCAGGACCCGGGCCCGGCCCCCGTACGGGATCAGGACCCGGCCCCGAGCCCGGCCGCCGCGCCGACCCCGAGCCCGGACCCCGTACCGGCCCCCGACCCGGCCCCGAGTCCGACCCTCGTACCGGCCCCCGACCCGGCCCCCAGCCCCGCCCCCGTGCCCGAGCCGGACACGCGGGTGCTCACCGTGCCCGATCGGGCGCGGCCCGTTCCTGGTGGGGGCTCGCGCCGGTCCCGTGCCGTCACCCTGGCGATCGTCGCCGTCGCCGTCGTGGGCGTGCTCGGGGGTGGTTTCCTCGCCTTCAAGCAGCTGGGGGACGAGGACGGCAAGGGCGCCGGGCCCACCACCGCCGCTTCCAGCCCTTCCGGACCCTCGCAGGCCACGTCACCGCCCTCCTCCCCGTCGTCCACGCCCGCCCCCTCCCGGGCGAGCGCGGCCCCCAAGGACCGGGTCACCGTCGCCCTGACCGGGACCCAGGAGGACGGGAAGAGCTGGGTGTCGGTGAAGGGCCAGGACGGCACTCTGCTGTTCGACGGACTCCTGGGCGTCGGCGAGACCAAGACCTTCACCGACAAGAACGCGATCGATCTGGTCCTCGGCAACGCCCACGCCGTCCAGCTCGTCGTCAACGGCAAGCAGGTCCCGAACGACTTCCAGCCCGGCCAGGTCGAACGTCTGACCTACAACAGGGACGACTAGACCAAGAGCGGCCCTCCCGCCGTGGGAAACTCGACTACGCGTGAAGTACGGCACCACCTCTTAGGAGATTCATCGCCATGGCCATCGCACGACTTCTCGGGCGCCAGCGTCGGGAGTACAGCACCCCCGAGCCCCACCCGTCCGGTGCCCGCCCGCCGAAGCTCCAGTCGGAGCTCGTCCCGGAGCACGTCGCGATCGTCATGGACGGCAACGGCCGCTGGGCGAAGGAGCGCGGCCTGCCGCGCACCGAGGGGCACAAGGTCGGCGCCGAGCAGGTGCTCGACGTGCTCCAGGGCGCGATCGAGATGGGCGTGGGGGCGATCTCGCTGTACGCCTTCTCCACGGAGAACTGGAAGCGGTCCCCCGAGGAGGTCCGCTTCCTCATGAACTTCAACCGCGACTTCATCCGCAAGACCCGTGACCAGCTCGACGCCCTCGGCATCCGGGTGCGCTGGGTCGGCCGGATGCCGAAGCTGTGGAAGTCCGTCGCCAAGGAGCTCCAGGTCGCCCAGGAGCAGACCAAGGACAACACCAAGCTCACGCTCTACTTCTGCATGAACTACGGCGGTCGCGCCGAGCTCACCGACGCGGCACAGGCGCTCGCCGAGGACGTGAAGGCCGGCCGGCTCGACCCGGCGAAGATCACCGAGAAGACCATCCAGAAGTACCTCTACTACCCGGACATGCCGGACGTGGACCTGTTCCTGCGGCCCAGCGGCGAGCAGCGCACCTCCAACTACCTGATCTGGCAGAGCGCGTACGCCGAGATGGTCTTCCAGGACGTGCTGTGGCCCGACTTCGACCGCCGCGACCTGTGGCGGGCCTGTGTCGAGTACGCCCAGCGCGACCGCCGCTTCGGCGGCGTCGACCCGGCGGACCTCGCGGTCCTCGACAAGGCGTGACGGGGCCGGGGGGACACGTGATGGAGCTGGTGTACACGCCGACGCGCGAGGACATCACCGACGCGGTGCGGATGCAGCTGCGGCACGGCTCGTTCCGGGTGCTGCGGTGGCTGCTGCCCGTCGGCACCGTGCTCGCGTTCCTGGCCGCGGCCCTGTTGCTGACGGGGCCCGGAGAGCCGGACGTCGGGGGCGCGGTCCTGCTGGGTTCGCTCGGGCTGCTCACGCTCGTCCTCAGGCCGCTGACCCTCTGGCTCACGGCCCGCCTGATGTACGCGATGATCGAGCGGCAGGGGGAGCACCGGGCCCGGATCGACGAGGGCGGGGTCCACTGGACGACCCGGGACAGCGACGTCGTGGCCCGCTGGCAGCTGACGCCCCGCTACGTCGAGACGCCGACGCAGTTCGTGCTGTTCTCCGGCGACAAGGGCCGGGCCGGCGTCGCCGCCCTGCCCAAGCGCGGTGTCACCGACCCGGCCGACGTCGACCGGCTCCGCGAGGTCCTGGACCGGAACCTCACCCGTCTGTGACGGGTACGCGAAGGGCCCGCACCGAATCGATCCGGTGCGGGCCCTTCGTCTGTCAGGTCACTTCCCGGCGCAGTCCGCGCAGGTGCCGAAGATCTCCACGGTGTGCGCCACGTTCACGAAGCCGTGCTCCGACGCGATCGTCTCGGCCCACTGCTCGACCATCGGGCCCTCCACCTCCACGGCCTTGCCGCAGACGCGGCAGACGAGGTGGTGGTGGTGGTCGCCGGTCGAGCAGCGGCGGTAGACCGTCTCGCCGTCGCTGGTGCGCAGTGCGTCGACCTCGCCCGCGTCCGCGAGGGACTGGAGCGTGCGGTAGACGGTGGTGAGCCCGACGGAGTCGCCGCGGTGCTTGAGCATGTCGTGCAGCTCCTGGGCGCTGCGGAACTCGTCCACCTCGTTCAGTGCCGCCGACACCGCGGCCCGCTGCTTGGTCGAGCGGCCGCGTACGGGGGGTCCTGCCGTCGCCACGGGGGCCTCCTTGGATGCTTGTCTGCCCCCGCCATTCTGCCAGCCCCCCGTACCCCCGGGATCAGCCCCGGATCAGACCTTCACGTCGTCCGTCGGCCGCCGGGTGGCCGGAACACAGCGGGTGTCGCAGTCCGCGATGGCCTGCTCGGCGGCCTTCGCCCGTCGTTTGGCGAGCGGGGCGGCCAGCAGGGTCAGCACGATGAAGATCCCGATCGCGTACAGGACGATCGTCGCGCCGGGCGGCACGTCCTGGTAGTACGAGGTGACCGTGCCCGCCAGGGTGACCGTGATGCCGGTCGCCACCGCGAGGACGAAGGTCGCGCGGAAGGACTTCGACAGCTGCTGGGCCGCCGCCACCGGCACCACCATGAGCGCGCTGACGAGCAGCAGGCCGACGACCCGCATGGCGACCGTGACGGTCACCGCGGCGGTGACCGCGATGAGCAGGTTCAGGGCGCGGACCGGCAGGCCGGTGACCCGGGCGAACTCCTCGTCCTGGCTGACGGCGAAGAGCTGGCGGCGCAGGCCGACCGTGACGAGGACCACAAAGGCGGCGAGGATGCCGATCGCGGTGATGTCCTGCGTCGAGACGGTGGAGAGCGAGCCGAAGAGGTACGAGCTCAGGTTGGCGTTGGAACCGGTCGGCGAGAGGTTGATCAGCAGGACGCCGCCGGCCATGCCGCCGTAGAAGAGCAGCGCGAGCGCGAGGTCGCCGCGGGTCTTGCCGTACGCCCGGATCAGTTCCATCGCGACCGAACCCGCGACGGCGACGAGGGTCGCCATCCAGACCGGGCTGGAGTTCAGCAGGAAGCCGAGGCCGACACCGGTCATCGCGACATGGCCGATGCCGTCGCCCATCAGGGCCTGGCGGCGCTGCACGAGGTAGATGCCGACGGCGGGCGCGGTGATGCCGACGAGGACGGCGGCGAGCAGCGCCCGCTGCATGAAGGCGGGTTCGAGGAAGTCCATGATCAGGTCAGCAGTCCCGTACGGAGCGGCTCGTCGGCCGCGTGCGGATGAACGTGGTCGTGGCCGGGCAGCGCGTGCTGGCCGAGGGCCTGCGGCGGCGGGCCGTCGTGGACGACGCAGCCGTCGCGCAGGACGACCGCGCGGTCGATGAGCGGCTCCAGGGGGCCCAGCTCGTGCAGGACGAGGAGGACGGACGTCCCGCCGGCGACCTGCTCGCGCAGGGTCGCGGCGAGGATCTCCTGGCTGCCGAGGTCCACGCCGGCCATCGGCTCGTCCATGATCAGGAGTTCGGGCTCGGAGGCGAGCGCGCGGGCGATCAGGACCCGCTGGTGCTGGCCGCCGGAGAGCGCGGAGACGGAGTCCCCGGCCCGGTCGGCGAGGCCGACCAGCTCCATCGCGCGGTGGACGGCGGCCTTGTCGGCCTTGGACGGCAGGCCGAACCGGCGGCGGGCGAGCCGGCCGGAGGCGACGACCTCGCGGACGGTGGCGGGCACCCCGGCGGACGCGGTGGTGCGCTGCGGCACGTAGCCGACGCGGGCCCAGTCGCGGAACCGCTTCCGCTCGGTGCCGAACAGCTCGATCGTGCCGCCGGTCAGCGGCACCTGGCCGATGATCGCGCGGACGGCGGTGGACTTGCCGGAGCCGTTGGCGCCGAGCAGGGCGACGACCTCGCCGCGGCCGACGGTGAGGTCGACACCCCGCAGGACGGGGCGCGCGCCGAGGGCCGCCGTGGCGCCGCGGACGGAGATGACGGACTGGTCGTCGCTCACAGGGGGGCCTCCTACTTGGCGCCGAGCGCGGTCTTCAGCGCGGCCAGGTTGGCCCGCATGACCTCGATGTAGTCATCGCCCTTGGACTGCTCGGTGATTCCCTCCAGCGGGTCCAGGACGTCGGTCTTGAGGCCGGTGTCCTGCGCGAGGGTCTTCGCGGTCTTGTCGCTCGCGAGGGTCTCGAAGAAGACCGTGGTGACCTTGTCGTGCTTCGCGATGTCCTGGAGTTCCTTGACGCGGGCGGGGCTCGGCTCGGACTCGGGGTCCATGCCGGAGATGCCCTCCTGCTCCAGGCCGTACCGCTCGGCGAGGTAGCCGAAGGCGGAGTGGGTGGTGATGAAGGTCTTCGTGGCGGTGTTCTTCAGGCCCGTCTCGAAGTCGGTGTTCAGGTCGCCGAGCTTCTTCACCAGGGCTTCGGTGTTCTTCTTGTAGTCGGCGGCGTGGTCCGGGTCCGCCTTCTCCAGGGCGCTGCCGACGCCCTTGGCGACCTCGGCGTACTTCACGGGGTCGAGCCAGATGTGGGGGTCGGCGCCGGCCTCGGACTCGTGGTCGTGCCCCGCCTCCTCGCCGCCGTGGTCGTGGCCGACCTCGGTGCCGTGCTCCTCGAGCTTGGTGAGGGTGGCGGCGTCGACGGTGTTCTTCACGCCGGCCTGGGCGATGGCGTCGTCGACGGCGGGCTGGATGCCCTTGAGGTAGAGGATGACGTCGGCGTCGCCGAGCTCGCCGATCTGCTTCGGCTTGAGCTCCAGGTCGTGGGGTTCGACGCCGGGCTTGGTGAGCGTGTTGACGGCGACGTGGCCGCCGCCTATCTGCTCGGCCAGGTACTGCATGGGGTAGAAGGACGCCACCACGTCCAGCTTGCCGTCGCTTCCCTTGTCCGCGGCGTCGGAGGTTCCGGAGCAGGCGGAGAGGGAGACGATGCCGAGCGCGACGGCTCCGGCGAGGGCGGTGCTGGGTATCAGGCGACGTACGTTCATGACACTCATTTTCAACAAAGTTGGAAACGGTTGTCAATTGCCTTCCCTGTGTTCCGGGCCACCCGGGCTCCGCCGGGGAACCGATTTGATACGGGGGGCGTGCGCGCCGGTAACCTGTGGCATTCGCACTTCGTCGTCGTAATGAAGAGAGCACCGTGGCCGCCGACAAGATCGACACCATCGTCAGCCTGAGCAAGCGCCGTGGCTTCGTCTACCCGTGCAGCGAGATCTACGGCGGCCAGCGTGCCGCCTGGGACTACGGGCCGCTGGGTGTCGAGCTGAAGGAGAACATCAAGCGCCAGTGGTGGCGTTACATGGTCACCGCGCGCGAGGACGTCGTCGGCATCGACTCGTCGGTCATCCTGGCCACCGAGGTCTGGGAGGCCTCCGGCCACGTCGCCACCTTCACCGACCCGCTGACCGAGTGCACCTCCTGCCACAAGCGCTTCCGCGCCGACCACCTGGAGGAGGCGTACGAGGAGAAGCACGGCCGTCTCCCCGAGAGCCTCACCGACCTCAACTGCCCCAACTGCGGCAACAAGGGCACCTTCACCGAGCCCAAGCAGTTCTCCGGCCTGCTCTCCACGCACCTCGGCCCGACCCAGGACACCGGCTCCGTCGCGTACCTGCGCCCCGAGACCGCCCAGGGCATCTTCACCAACTTCGCCCAGGTGCAGACCACCTCGCGCAAGAAGCCCCCGTTCGGCATCGCGCAGATGGGCAAGTCCTTCCGGAACGAGATCACTCCGGGCAACTTCATCTTCCGCACGCGCGAGTTCGAGCAGATGGAGATGGAGTTCTTCGTCAAGCCGGGCGAGGACGAGCAGTGGCAGGAATACTGGATGGAGCAGCGCTGGAACTGGTACACCGGCCTGGGTCTCCGTGAGGAGAACATGCGCTGGTTCGAGCACCCGGCGGAGAAGCTCTCCCACTACTCGAAGCGCACCGCCGACATCGAGTACCGCTTCTCCTTCGGCGGCAGCGAGTGGGGCGAGCTGGAAGGCGTCGCCAACCGCACCGACTACGACCTGAGCGCCCACTCCAAGGCCTCCGGCGCCAACCTCACGTACCTGGACCAGGAGTCCGGCGAGCGCTACACGCCGTTCGTCATCGAGCCCGCGGCCGGTGTCGGCCGCACGATGCTGGCCTTCCTGCTCGACGCGTACATCGAGGACGAGGCCCCGAACGCCAAGGGCGTCATGGAGAAGCGCACCGTGCTGCGCCTCGACCACCGCCTGGCCCCGGTCAAGGTCGCGGTCCTCCCGCTCTCCCGCAACCCGCAGCTCTCCCCGAAGGCCAAGGGCCTCGCGGCGGACCTGCGCCAGAACTGGAACATCGAGTTCGACGACGCCGGCGCCATCGGCCGCCGCTACCGCCGTCAGGACGAGATCGGCACGCCGTACTGCGTCACCGTCGACTTCGACACCCTCGACGACAACGCGGTGACCGTGCGCGAGCGCGACACCATGAAGCAGGAGCGCGTCTCCCTCGACCAGATCCAGGGCTACCTGGCCAGCCGCCTCATCGGCTGCTGAATCTGATCGCAGACACGGGGAAGCCCCCGGTTCCGAGGACGGAACCGGGGGCTTTCCCCTGTGGTCAGGCGGTTGCGGCGGCCGCCGCCTCGGCCTCGGCCTGACGCCGGGCCCCCTCCGCCGCGCGGCGCTTGCCGAACCAGGCCGTCCACACGGCGAGGGCGCCCAGGACGCCGTAGATCATGATCGGGCTGAGCGTGACCATGGTCTTCGTCGGCAGCGCGTACGCGAGGGCGATCCGGACGAGCGCCTCGGCCACGTACGCCACGCCCCACACCAGCGTCATCGTGCGCATGGTGGAGCGGAAGCCCTCGAACTGCCACATGCCGTTCCACCAGGCCGTGGACTCCGGGGTGCCGTCCGTCGCGAACTTGCGGCCGAAGTAGAACATCAGCGGGCGCGGGGCAAGGAGCGTCCCCAGACAGAGCAGGCCGAACAGGCCCGTCACCGAGGAGTCCTTGATCAGCAGCGCGCGTGCGGTGTGCGCGCCGACCAGCGAGACGACGGCCGTGATCACCAGGAACACCAGGGTGACCATGGCGAACTCGTCGATCTTGCGGCGCCAGGCCGCCATGATCGCCGTGTCCAGGACCGGCCAGGCGCTGCTCAGGAGCAGCGCGGAGAACTCGGACCAGCCGTGGTCCTCGGTGAGCGTGTTGTACGTGAGGATCGGCGCGACGACGTTCAGGCCGATGGTGAGGACCCAGCCGATCGCGGATGCCCCGCCTGATCGAGCCGGTTTGGCGGGTGCGGACATGGTTCCCCCTGGGAGTGCATACGGTCGCGGTGCGGGAGAAGGCTAGTCATGCACCGGACAGGGAAGGGGAAACTCCACGCCAAATGATCTTCAAGAGGGACGCGCTTCTCAGGCCTTCAGTGCCCGCTGGACCAGGGAGACGACCGCCGTGAACGTGGACTCCACGTCCGGGGCCGACCACTCGGCGGCGTGCGCCGGGTTGTGGAAGCGGTCGGTGGCGTGGAAGACGGCGCGGGCCGTGGTCGCGAAGTCCCGCTCCGGCGCCGCGAACAGGCCCTCGCGGTGACCGTCCTCCAGGATGCGGGCGATCTGCTCGACGAGGTGCTCCTCGTGTCGGTCGACCACCGCGCTGTTCTCACCGATCAGCACCTGGAAGGTGGCCATCAGCTCGGGATCGCCGCCCGCCTTCTTGCGCTTCAGCGCGAACAGGGCCGTGAGCCAGCCGGTCAGCCGCTCGTCCGCCGGACCCGCGGCCTCGACGTACGGCCCGAGGGCCACGATCGTCCGCTCCAGCCACCGCTCGGTGACCGCCTCGCGCAGCGCCGCCTTCGTACGGAAGTGGCGGTAGACGCTGCCGTGACTGACGCCGAGCACCCGGGCCACGTCGACGACCGTCGCCTTCCCCGGCCCGTAGCGCCGCAGCACCTCCTCGGTGGCTTCGAGGATGCGCTCTGCGGTCAGGGTCTCGGTGGCGGCCATGAGGACGACAGTACCCGTCAGTGCTCGCTGTCCAGGTGGGCCATCTGGGCCTCCGGGTAGCGGGCGCCGGATGCCGCGCCCGCCGGGACGGCCTCCTCGATCGCGGCCAGGTCGGCGGCGTCGAGCGTGACGTCCAGGGCGCCGAGCGCCTCGGCGAGCCGGTCGCGGCGGCGGGCGCCGACCAGGGGAACGATGTCCTCGCCCTGCGCGAGCACCCAGGCGATCGCGGTCTGGGCGACCGTGACGCCCTTGGCCTCGGCAACCGCGCGGAGCCGCTCCACCAGGTCGAGGTTGCGGTCGAGGTTCTCGCCCTGGAAGCGCGGGGACATCCCGCGGAAGTCGCCGCGGCCGAGCTCCCGGTCCCGGGTGAAGTGGCCGCTGATCAGGCCCCGGGAGAGCACCCCGTACGCGGTGATGCCGATGCCCAGCTCGCGGGCCGTCGGCAGGATCTTCTCCTCGATGGAGCGGGAGATCAGGCTGTACTCGATCTGGAGGTCCGCGATCGGGGCCACGGCCGCCGCCCGGCGCAGGGTGTCCGCGCCGACCTCGGAGAGGCCGATGTGCCGCACGTGGCCCGCCTCGACCAGCTCGGCGATGGCGCCGACGGTCTCCTCGATCGGCACGTCGGGGTCGACGCGGGCGATCCGGTAGATGTCGATGTGGTCGGTCCCGAGGCGCTGGAGCGAGTACGCCGCGAAGTTCTTCACGGCGGCCGGGCGGCCGTCGTACCCGGTGAAGCCGCCCTCGACCGTGCGCAGGGCGCCGAACTTCACGCTGGTCAGCGCCTGCTCGCGGGCGGCGGCCGGCGCCGTCCGCAGTGCCTCGTTGATGAGCAGCTCGTTGTGGCCCATCCCGTAGAAGTCGCCCGTGTCGAGCAGGGTGACGCCGGCGTCCAGGGCCGCGTGGATCGTCGCGATCGACTCGGCCCGGTCGGCCTCGCCGTACAGGGCGGACATGCCCATGCAGCCGAGGCCGAGCGCGGAGACGACGGGGCCGGTGGCGCCGAGGGGACGGGTGGGGACGGTCTTCTTCGATGCGGGGGTCTTCGCTGTGGTGGTCATGGAACAACCATGACATGTGCGATGACAGATTTCAATATCTGTCACTCCATCTTTCGTGGTTCGGGAGTCACCGCACGGTACGAGGGAGGCGCAGGCTCAGCAGCAGCGTCAGCGCCACCACACCCAGCTGGACCAGGAGCGTCGTCCGCAGCGCCCCACCCATGTCGGCCGGCGAGGCCGCCAGCGACAGGAAGAGCGAACCCAGCGTCGCCACGCCCAGCGTCAGCGCCGACTGCTGCGTGGTCACCATGACCCCGCTGCCCACGCCCGCCCGCTCCGACGGCACCTCGGAGAGCACCACCCGGAACAGCACCGGCAGCTGGAGCCCCTGGCCGAGACCCGCCACCGCCATCCCCGGCACCAGGTCCCAGACGGACAGCCCCTGCCAGTCCCGCGCCACCGACCAGACGATCGCCGCGATGCCGAGCCCCTGGAGCAGCGCCCCCACCGGCACGATCCGGGTGCCCCAGCGCCGTACCAGACGCGGCCCCGCCAGCGAGGCCCCGAAGAACGCGAGCGCCATCGGCACGAGCGCCAGGCCCGAGGCCACCGCGCCCATTTCCAGGCCCTGCTGGAGCGCCACCGCGATCACGAACATGAAGCCGCTGAAGCCCAGCGACAGCGGCAGCACCACCGCGAGCCCGCGCCGCAGCGGGACCAGGGCGAGCAGGCTCGGCGGGACCAGCGGCACGGCGCCCCGGCGGTCCGCCCGCCGCTCCACCCACCAGAAGGCCCCGGCCGCGAACGGGAACACCGCGAGCGACACCCAGGTCCACAGCGGCCAGCCCGCCGCCCGGCCCTCCGTCAGCGGCGCGAGCAGGGTCAGCAGCGCGAGCGCGAGGAGCAGCGTGCCCGGCACGTCCACCGGCGCGGGCCGGTCCGAGCGGGTCTCCGGCACGGTACGGACGGCGAGCGCCAGGCCCGCCACCGCCACCGGCACGTTCACCAGGAACACCGCGCGCCAGCCCGAGCCCGCGATGTCGGCGGTCACCAGCACCCCGCCCAGGATCTGGCCGCCCGCCATCGCGAGACCGGCGGTCGCCCCGTACAGGCTCAGCGCCCTCGCCCGGCGCGGCCCCTCGGTCGAGGAGTGGATGGTCGCGAGCACCTGCGGCAGCATCAGCGCCGCCGCCGCGCCCTGCGCCACCCGCGCCGCGACCAGGGTCCAGGCGTCCGGGGCGAGCCCGCAGGCGAGCGAGGTGAGGCCGAAGGCGGCCATGCCGGCGAGGAAGAGCCGGCGGCGGCCGAAGAGGTCGCCGAGCCGCCCGCCGAGGACGAGCAGCACGGAGTACGCCAGGCCGTACCCGGCGACGACCAGTTCGAGGAGCGCCGGCCCCGCGGCCAGGTCGTGGTCGATGGACGGCAGGGCGACGTTGACGATGAAGAAGTCGATGAGGGGGAGCGCGGCCCCGAGCAGCACGGTGAACAGGCCGAGGGCGCCGAGCGCCGGGGTCTGGCGGCCGGCCGGGGCGGCGGTACGGACGGAAGGGGAGGTCGTGGTCACGGGACCGAGCCTCCGCCTCCGCTCAGCCTGGTACCAGAGTGTCCTTATCCTGGTACAAGCACTACCTGGAAACCGGCTGACCACCCCGGCACCCTGGAGGCATGACCGTCATGGCCGAAGCTCCGCCCGAAGAGGACGTCCGGCGCCACGAGCTCGCCGCCTTCCTGCGCTCCCGCCGCGAGCGCATCACCCCCGAGCAGGTCGGTCTGCCCCGGGGCCGGCGCCGCCGCACCCCCGGACTGCGCCGCGAGGAGGTCGCGCACCTCTCCGCCGTCGGCGTCACCTGGTACACCTGGCTCGAACAGGCCCGGGACATCCAGGTCTCCCCGCAGGTCCTGGACGCCCTCGCCGAGGCCCTGCTGCTCGACCCGACCGAGCGGACCCACCTCTTCGCGCTCGCCGGGGCGACCGATCCGCACCCCGAGGCGACCTGCTCCGCCGTCACGCCCACCCTGCGCCGGCTCCTCGACCAGTTGGAGCCCGTCCCGGCCGCGATCCAGAACAGCCGCTACGACTTCCTCGCCCACAACCGCACCTTCGGGCAGCTCTTCTGCGACCTGGACGCGCTGCCCCGCGAGGACCGCAACTCCGTCTGGCTGGCCTTCACGAACGAGGACTTCCGGACCTCGGTCACCGATCTGCCCGAGGTCATGCGCGCGCTCGCCGGGAAGCTCCGCGCCGCCATGGCCGAGCACCTGGCCGAGCCCGCCTGGAAGGAGCTCGTACGCCGCCTGGAAGAGGCCTCGCCCGAGTTCCGGGAGCTGTGGGCGCGGCACGAGGTGGTCGCCCCCGGCGGCCGCGTCAAGGTCATCCGCAACGCCCGCGTCGGGCTGCTCAGCTTCGAGCACACCAACCTCTGGCTCGGCCCGAACGCAGGGACCCACCTCGTCACGTACGTCCCCGTGGACGACGCCACCCAGGCCGGCGTCGCCCGCCTCCTCGACCTGGTCGTCCGGGAGCGGGCCGACCGGGGCGAGGAGGCTCTGGCCGTGGCCTGAGGGATCCAAGATCCTGGATCCAAGATCCAAGATCCTGGATCCTGGATCCAGAATTCAGGCTCCAGAATTCAGGATCCGTATTTTGGATCCAGGATCAGGCCGAGGGCGCCTTGGCCATCGCCTGAGACCCGCCCTCCGCCGAGCCCTCCGGCGCCAGGCACCGCGCCGTCCGCTCCGCCGTGCGCCGCGCCCACGGGCCGCTGGTCAGCGCGCCGACCACCAGGACGGCGAGCCCGCAGCCCGTGATGATCCAGTAGCCGGGGCGGGCCGCCGCCACGAACGCGTCCGCCTCCGGCACGGCGCCGAGTCCCGCCGCCAGGACCGCGCCGATCACCGCGACGCCGAGGGTCTGCCCGACCTGGCGGCTCGTCGAGGCCACCGCCGCCGCCACCCCGGCCTGCGCCCGGGGCATCCCGGAGACGGCGGTGTTCGTGATGGGGGCGTTCACCAGGCCGAAGCCGATGCCGAAGACCACGTACCCGGTGAGGAGCAGCGGATCGCTCGTCTCGGCCTCGAAGGCCGCGAAGAGCAGCGGCCCCGCCGCCATCGCAGTCCCCGCGAGCAGCAGCGAGAGGCGCGGCCCGCGCGCCGCCGTGAGCCGCCCCGACAGCGGGGCGAAGACGAAGGTCATGCCGGCCAGCGGCAGCATCCAGAGCCCGGCCTCCAGGGGGGAGAGACCGCGTACGTCCTGGAGGTACAGGGTGTTCAGGAAGAGGAAGCCGCCGAGCGAGGCGAAGGCGCAGACCGCGATCACGGTGGCCCCGCTGAACGGCGCGCTGCGGAAGAACCGCAGGTCGATGAGGGGCTCCTCGCGGCGCGGCTCGTAGAGGAGGAGTCCGACGAGCGCGACGGCGGCGATCCCGGCGAAGAGCGGGTCGGTCTCGATGATCGCGTACGTGAGCGAGGCGAGGAGCGCCGTCACCAGGAGCTGCCCGACCGGGTCGGGACGCCGGGGGCGGGGTGCGCGGGACTCGGGGACGTACCGCAGGGTCAGGAGCAGGGCGACGAGGGCGACCGGCAGGTTCACCCAGAAGATCGCCCGCCAGTCGACCGACTGGACCAGCACACCGCCCACCAGGGGTCCGGCGGCCATGGAGATGCCGACGACCCCGCCCCAGACGCCGATGGCACGCGCGCGTGCCGCCGGTTCCGTGAAGGTGTTCGTGATGATCGACATGGCGACCGGGTTCAGCATCGAGCCGCCCACCGCCTGGACGGCCCGGAAGGCGATCAGGGCCTCCAGGTTCGGCGCGAGGGAGCAGAGCAGCGAGCCGAGGGCGAAGACGGCCAGGCCGGTGACGAAGACCTTGCGGCGGCCGATCCGGTCGGCGGTGGAGCCCGCGAGCATCAGCAGGGAGGCGAGGACCAGCGTGTAGGCGTCGATCACCCACTGCATGCCGGCGACGGTGGCGCCGAGATCGCGCCGCATCGCGGGCAGGGCGACGTTCAGCGCGGTGTTGTCCAGGCTGACGATGAGCAGGCTCATGCAGCAGATGGCGAGGACGACGAGACGGCGGCTCCGTGTGAGCTCGGGCATGTGCGGATCGTATGGCTGTCTAAGAAACTCCGCAGTGCGGGACAATGGCCGAATGACCGCGTTCACCCCTCTCGCCATCGGGCCGCACATCGTGCAGCCGCCGGTGGTGCTCGCCCCGATGGCCGGCATCACCAACGCCCCCTTCCGTACCCTCTGCCGTGAGTTCAGCGGCGGCAAGGGGCTGTTCGTGAGCGAGATGATCACGACGCGCGCCCTGGTCGAGCGCAACGAGAAGACGATGCAGCTCATCCGTTTCGACGAGACGGAGAAGCCGCGCTCGATCCAGCTGTACGGCGTGGATCCGGTGACGGTCGGCAAGGCCGTGCGGATGATCGTCGACGAGGACCTCGCCGACCACATCGACCTGAACTTCGGCTGCCCGGTCCCCAAGGTGACCCGGAAGGGCGGCGGCTCGGCCCTGCCCTACAAGCGGCCGCTGCTGCGGGCGATCCTGCACGAGGCCGTGTCCAACGCGGGCGACCTGCCGGTCACGATGAAGATGCGCAAGGGCATCGACGACGACCACATCACCTATCTCGACGCGGGCCGGATCGCCGTCGAGGAGGGTGTCACCGCCATCGCCCTGCACGGCAGGACCGCCGCGCAGCACTACGGCGGCACGGCCGACTGGGACGCGATCGCGCGGCTCAAGGAGCACGTGCCGGAGATCCCGGTGCTCGGCAACGGCGACATCTGGTCGGCGGACGACGCGCTCCGGATGATGCGGGAGACGGGCTGCGACGGCGTCGTCGTGGGCCGCGGCTGCCTGGGCCGCCCGTGGCTCTTCGGGGACCTCGTCGCGGGCTTCGAGGGCACCGGAGCGTACGCCCAGCCGGGTCTGCGGGAGGTCGCGGACGCGATGGTGCGGCACGCGCGGCTGCTCGGCGAGTGGCTGGGCGACGAGGCACGCGGTGTCATCGACTTCCGGAAGCACGTGGCCTGGTACCTGAAGGGCTTCGCGGTCGGCTCCGAGATGCGCAAGAAGCTCGCGATCACCTCTTCTCTGGACGAGCTGCGCGCTCAGTTGAGCGAGCTCGACCTGGACCAGCCGTGGCCGGTGGGTGCGGACGGCCCTCGGGGCCGTACGTCCGGAAACAACCGAGTTGTCCTGCCGGACGGCTGGTTGAAGGACCCCTACGACTGCGCCGGGGTGAGCGAGGACGCCGAGCTGGACACGTCCGGAGGCTGAGATTCCGCCCCTTCCGGGGGAGTGATCCTCGCCACCCTTGAGGGGGGTGGTGCTCAGATGAGCAGGTTACGGGTAGCTGCAAAGGCTGAAGGGGTGGCACTGAGTGCCACCCCTTTTGCGTTCAAGAGTTGAACGCAAGTGCTCGATTGGGCGCTCATGTGAGCGGCTAAGTGCTGGATTGGGCCAACTGGCCTTCGGGGCGTGAAACCGGAAGCTTCGCCTCGGTAACTTTCGAAGTGCTGGCGGACGGGTGGTTAAGACCGTGTGACCGGCAGGCGTACCTCCCCAGAAGCCTTCGATCTGGGTATGTTCCTCGCCGTCAGGGCAGCCAACCGAGTCATCGAGGAGTCGGGACCCGTGTCGGAAATTAATGATCAGAAGTTCGTCTACGACTTCACCGAGGGCAACAGGGACCTGAAGGACCTGCTCGGTGGCAAGGGCGCCAACCTCGCCGAGATGACCAACCTCGGCCTGCCGGTGCCTCCGGGCTTCACGATCACCACCGAGGCGTGCAAGGTCTACCTCGAGAGCGGCTCGGAGCCGGTCGAGCTCCGCGACGAGGTCACCGCGCACCTCGACGCCCTCGAGCAGCAGATGGGCAAGAAGCTCGGCCAGGCCGACAACCCGCTTCTCGTCTCGGTCCGCTCGGGCGCCAAGTTCTCCATGCCGGGCATGATGGACACCGTCCTCAACATCGGCCTCTCCGACGAGTCGGTGGCCGGCCTCGCCCGCCAGGCCGACAACGAGCGCTTCGCCTGGGACTCGTACCGCCGCCTGATCCAGATGTTCGGCAAGACCGTCCTCGGCGTCGACGGCGAGCTCTTCGAGGAGGCCCTCGACGAGGCCAAGGCCGCGAAGAAGGTCGCCAGCGACACCGACCTGGACGCCGCCGACCTCAAGAAGGTCGTCAAGCACTTCAAGAAGATCGTGAAGGCCCAGACCGGCCGCGACTTCCCGCAGGACCCGCGCGAGCAGATGGACCTCGCCATTGAGGCCGTCTTCAACTCCTGGAACACGGACCGCGCCAAGCTGTACCGCCGCCAGGAGCGCATCCCGGGCGACCTCGGCACCGCCGTCAACGTCTGCTCGATGGTCTTCGGCAACCTCGGCCCCGACTCCGGCACCGGCGTCGCCTTCACCCGCGACCCCGCCTCCGGCCACCAGGGCGTCTACGGCGACTACCTGCAGAACGCGCAGGGCGAGGACGTCGTCGCCGGCATCCGCAACACCGTGCCGCTGGCCGACCTCGAGTCGATCGACAAGAAGTCGTACGACCAGCTCATGCACATCATGAACACGCTGGAGACCCACTACAAGGATCTCTGCGACATCGAGTTCACCATCGAGCGCGGCCAGCTCTGGATGCTCCAGACCCGTGTCGGCAAGCGCACCGCCGGTGCCGCCTTCCGCATCGCCACGCAGCTCGTGGACCAGGGCCTGATCGACGAGGCCGAGGCGCTCCAGCGCGTCACCGGCGCCCAGCTCGCCCAGCTGATGTTCCCCAAGTTCGACGAGAACGCCAAGGTCGAGCAGATCGGCCGCGGCATCGCCGCCTCCCCGGGCGCCGCCGTCGGCAAGGCAGTCTTCGACTCGTACACGGCCGTCAAGTGGTCCCGCTCCGGCGAGAAGGTCATCCTGATCCGCCGCGAGACCAACCCGGACGACCTGGACGGCATGATCGCCGCCGAGGGCATCCTCACCTCCCGCGGCGGCAAGACCTCGCACGCCGCCGTCGTCGCCCGCGGCATGGGCAAGACCTGTGTCTGCGGCGCCGAGGAGCTGGAGGTCGACACCAAGCGCCGCCGGATGACCACGGCCGACGGCCAGGTCGTCGAGGAGGGCGACGTCGTCTCCATCGACGGCTCCACCGGCAAGGTCTACCTCGGTGAGGTACCCGTCGTACCCTCCCCGGTCGTCGAGTACTTCGAGGGCCGCATGCACGCCGGCGCCGACGACGCCGACGAGCTCGTCGCCGCCGTGCACCGGATCATGGCCTACGCCGACCGCGTCCGCCGCCTCCGCGTCCGCGCCAACGCCGACAACGCCGAGGACGCCTCCCGCGCCCGCCGCTTCGGCGCCCAGGGCATCGGCCTCTGCCGCACCGAGCACATGTTCCTCGGCGAGCGCCGCCAGTACGTCGAGCGCCTCATCCTCGCCGACACGGACGCCGAGCGCGAGGAGTCGTTGAAGGCGCTCCTCCCGCTGCAGAAGCAGGACTTCATCGAGCTCTTCGAGGCCATGGACGGCCTGCCCGTCACGGTCCGCCTGCTCGACCCGCCGCTGCACGAGTTCCTGCCCGACATCACCGAGCTCTCGGTGCGCGTCGCCCTCGCCGAGTCCCGCAAGGAGCCGCACGAGAACGACCTGCGCCTGCTCCAGGCCGTGCACCGGCTGCACGAGCAGAACCCGATGCTGGGTCTGCGCGGCGTCCGCCTCGGCCTGGTCATCCCCGGCCTGTTCACCATGCAGGTCCGGGCGATCGCCGAGGCCGCGGCCCACCGCATCGACGCCAAGGGTGACCCGCGCGCCGAGATCATGATCCCGCTCGTCGGCACCGTCCAGGAGCTGGAGATCGTCCGCGAGGAGGCCGAGCAGGTCATCGCCGAGGTCCGGGCGCAGACCGGCGTCGACCTGAAGCTCGCGCTCGGCACCATGATCGAGCTGCCGCGCGCCGCCGTGACCGCCGGTCAGATCGCCGAGGCCGCGGAGTTCTTCTCCTTCGGCACCAACGACCTGACGCAGACGGTCTGGGGCTTCTCCCGCGACGACGTGGAGGCCTCGTTCTTCACCGCGTACCTGGAGAAGGGCATCTTCGGCGTCAGCCCCTTCGAGACCATCGACAAGGACGGCGTGGGCTCCCTGGTCCGCAGCGCCGTCCAGGCCGGCCGCGCCACCCGCCCCGACATCAAGCTCGGCGTCTGCGGCGAGCACGGCGGCGACCCGGAGTCGGTGCACTTCTTCCACGAGGTCGGCCTCGACTACGTCTCCTGCTCGCCCTTCCGGATCCCGGTGGCGCGCCTGGAGGCGGGCCGTGCCGCGGCCGAGGCGAAGGGCAGCGACAGCCGCTGAGCCTGCTGAACCCCGGTTCAGCACCGGGCTTCACAGCCACCGGGGCCGCCGTCGGTCACCTCTTCCACCCTCACCGACGGGCGGCGGCTCCGGATTCACAAAGAGACGGGACGGACACCTTTTGTGCGGAGGTGTCCGTCCCGTTGTTTGTTCGTTTGTCGAGCTGATGTGAGTCAATGTTCAATTGCGGCCGATTGGATTATTGGGCGTTGAACTTGTTCTGATTCCTCAGCGCAAAGAACGGGGCGGGCGCGACCCCCGGATCCCCACCCGGAGGCCGCGCCCTTTACCGATGTCGGGCAGGTGAGCCGCAACCTCGCCGACCGCCGCCGGACGGGCAAAGCCCCCCACGGTCTTCACCACGTCACCTCGGTCCTGAAGGTTTCCTGCCCGACCCGTACAGCTTTTCGGTTCCCCCCTGATTGCCGCGATGCCTTTCAACTGTGGCTGAAACACCCTGGTAACGTGCAGTGATGCTGTGCATACTCGTCGTCGGGGGTGGTTGCGAGTGCACAGGTGGGGACCTTCATGCTGCGGATTCATTTCACCGGGAACGATTTGGCAGGGGTGCGGACGGCCGCCCGGCCGGACGTTCTGTGGGAAACGATTCTGAGCTTTCACCGTTTAAGGGACCGGCGCGGCCCCGTCGTCTACGGGGAATGGCGTACGGACGCCCGGCTGCGGCTCGGCGGTGAGACCCGGCTCCTCGCCGCGCTCGTCCCCAGCCGCGGCTATTTCCCCGACTTCCTCACGCCCGCCGAGGGCGTCCACGGCCTCGACGAGGGCCTCCAGGCCATCCGCGCCACCGAACACGGCCGGCTGCGCGACGAGCTCTCGCTCCTCGCCGCCGACCGCTCCGGCGGCCGGACCGTGCCCCACTCGCTGCGCGCCCTCGCGGACGGCGGCGCCGAGCCCTTCGACCGGCTCGTGGGGGCCCTGCGCAGCTACCACCGGGCCGCGATCGAACCGTACTGGCCGCACATCCGGGCCCGCGTCGAGGCCGACCGGGCCCGCCGCGGCCGCGCGCTCCTGGACGGCGGCGCCGAGGAACTCCTCGCCTCGCTGCCGCCGATGCTGCGCTGGCGCGCGCCCGTCCTGGAGGCGGACTACCCGGTCGACCGGGACGTCCACCTCGACGGTCGTGGGCTGCTGCTCCAGCCCTCGTTCTTCTGCCGGGGGACCCCGGTCGTCCTGCGGGACCCCGGGCTGCCGCCGGTCCTCGTCTACCCCGTCACGCACGGCGAGACGGCGACCGTCCGCGCGCCCGGCGGCTCCTCCCTCGCCAAGCTGGTCGGCCAGACCCGCTCGGCCGTCCTGCACGCCATCGGGGACGGCGGCACCACCAGCGAGCTGGCCCGCAGGGCCGGGGTGTCACTGGCCTCGGCCAGCCAGCACGCGGGCGTGCTGCGCGAGGCCGGGCTGATCGCGACCCTCCGCCACGGCAACGCCGTCCTGCACACCCTGACGCCGCTGGGCGCCGCCCTGCTCGGCGGCGCCCAACGGCAGGTCGACCTGCGGTGCTACGCGGGTAACTACGCGCGGAACGGGCCGGTCACCTCGTAGGTGATGCCGCCCGAGGAGCTGCCGCTCGTACCCCGCTGGCTGGAGAAGTACAGCCGCCGGCCGTCGGGGGAGAAGGCCGGTCCGGTGATCTCGGAGCCGGACTGGCCGTTGATCCGCAGGAACTGCGTGACGACGTCGTCCGGCGTGATGAGGCAGATCTCCATGGTGCCGCCGTCCTCCGCGACGTACAGGTCGCCGGAGGACGAGCCGGTGATGTTGTCCACGCCGGTGAGCGGGGCGCCGCCGCCGACCACCAGCGAGTCGTCGTAGGCCAGTTCGTAGGTGCCGGCGGCCAGGTTGACCTGCCACACCCGGTTGTCGCCCTTGGTGGTGAACCAGACGGTGTCGTTCGCGTAGTGGCAGCCCTCGCCGCCGTTGAAGTGCTTGGCGGCGGAGACCTGGGTGCGGGTGGTGGTCGGGGAGCCGTCCGGGTCCGGCACGTTCTGCCAGCCGAAGGTGCCGGAGGTGCCGGAGCCGGCGGTGAGGACCTGGAGGGTGCCGGAGGAGAGGTTGCCCCAGGTCGTCGGGATGAACCGGTAGAAGCAGCCGTCCGACTCGTCCTCGGTCAGATAGACCACCCGGCGCACCGGGTCGGCCGCCGCGGCCTCGTGCTTGAACCGGCCCATCGCGTCCCGGCGGGTGGCGGTGCCGCCCCACGGGTTCGTCTCGTAGACGTAGCCCAGGGACACCTCCTCGCAGGACAGCCAGGTGTTCCACGGCGTCTTGCCGCCGGCGCAGTTCTGGCGGGTGCCGGACAGGATGCGGTACGCGCCGGTGATCGTGCCGGCCGCGTCGAACCTCACCGCGCTCGCCCCGCCGCTCGGGTTGATCTCCGAGTTCGAGACGTAGATCCAGCCCGAGCCGTCGACGAAGCAGGCGCCGCCGTCGGGGGCGTTGTGCCAGGCGTACGAGGTGCCGGTCACGGTCTGGCCGGACCGGGCGATCACCCGGCTGGTGAAGCCGGCCGGCAGCTGGATGCCGTTGGCGTCCGCCGCGCCGAGCGCCCCGTAGGGGCCGGCGCCGGGCTGGGCGGGGGCGGCGACGGCCGCGCTCTGCCACAGGCTGCCGCCGAAGGCGGCGGCCGAGGTGCCGATGACCGCTCCCCGCAGGAAACTGCGTCGCTCCACGTCTCACTCCTCAGAAGGGTGAACCGCCCCGCCGCACCGGTCGGGCGACGGGGTCGCGCGCTTCCGGAACCTAGGAGTACGGAATTGACTGGGCGTCAACGAGCGGTGAAGCGCAGGCGGGCGGCCGCTGTCGGTGCGGGGCGCTAGGTTCTCTCGGCATGGACGTCGACGCACACCTGCTCGATTCGGTCGCGCTGCCCGGAGCGCGTGAACTGGTCTACGGCTGCCCCTTCGAGGAGCGGGGGACGGGCCGGCACCGGGCCCTGCTCCTGCACGGGGCCGATCTCGAAGTGCACGAACTGGAGGCGCTGTTCGCGGGGGACCGGGCGCCGGCCGCCGTCTTCCCGCTGCCCTGGCCCGGCTGGGGCGGGGGAGCCCACTCGGTCCACCCGGACCTCGCCTTCGCGGTCTTCTCCGGACAGCGTTCGGTGCGGGCGGTGCGCGCCGACGGCACGACACGGTGGGTGTACGAGCACGCCTGCTGGGACCAGGCGGTCGGCCACCCGCACACCGGCGACGAGCGGCAGGTCTGCCCGGGGAGCGAGTCCGGCTCCAGCGGGGTCTCCCGCGACGGCCGCTTCGTCTGGGCCCATGTCGTCCTGGAGGCGGGGGACGACCCCGACGACTACCTGGAGGGCTGGGTCGTCCTCGACGCCGAGGACGGCCGCGAGCTGGCCCGGCTCCCCCTGCCGGACAGCGTGGCCTCCGGTTCGTGGCACCTCGCCCACCCCGACGGCGTGCACATGGGCCTGTGCGTCGGCATGGGCCAGGACGGCGTCCTCGTGTACTGGGGGCGCTGGGACGGGCAGCGGCTCACCGTCCACGACGGGCTGAACGACGGGCTCGACCGCATCCTGTTCGACGTCCACCCCGACCACACCGGATTCCTCACGATCGAGCACAACGGCAACGACCTCCAGCTGCACGCCCTCGACGGCACGGTCCTCGCCGAGAACGAGGACGTCCGCTGGGACCACGCCTGCGGCTTCCTCGACGGCGACACCGTCCTCGCCGCCACCCAGGTTCCGTACGACTCCGATCCCGAGGGGCACGGCACCTGGCTCCTCGACGCCCGCACCCTGGAGAGACGCGGACGCGTCCGCTACCCCTCGGGCCCGGCCGACGTCCCGGTCCGTCCCCTCGGCGACGGCACCTGGCTCACGTACGACACCACGACCGACACCGTCCGCCGCTGGACCGCCTGAGGCCGGGGACCTTCGGCACTGGGGCCCGGTCCCGGCGCGGGGGACACTGGGGGGCATGCGTGCCACCCGGGACATCAGCGACCGCCACGACCTCGACGTGCTGCTGCGCCGCTTCTACGGCGCCGCCTTCGCCGACCCGCTCATCGGGCCCTTCTTCACCGAGATCGCCGGGACCGACCTGGAGGTCCACCTGCCGCGCATCGCCGACTTCTGGGAGCGCGCCCTCTTCCGTACCGCCGACTACGGCCGCGACGCCTTCGCCCCGCACGCCGCCCTCCACTCCGCCCGGCCGCTCACCGCCGCGCACTTCGGCCGCTGGGTGCAGCTGTGGCACGCCACCGTCGACGGGCTCCACCAGGGGCCGCGGGCCGAGCGGGCCAAGGCGCAGGGCGAGCGGATCGCGCTGGCCATGCTGAAGCGGCTGGGCGACGGGTCGACGGAGGGCACCGGCGGCGGGTTCGTCCCGCTGGCGGCGCTCGAACTGCGTTCCGTGGCCTGAGCGAAAAGAATCCTCGGGAGAGCGATGAGTTCCGAGGGGCAGGCCCGTCTTACCTCTCGACAGCACCGAACGAGAGAGACGAGAGCGCCATGGCCCCGCAGATGATCTTCGTCAACCTGCCCGTCAAGGACGTCGACGCCAGCAAGGCCTTCTTCGAGGAGCTCGGCTTCTCCTCGAACCCGCAGTTCAGCGACGAGACCACCGCCTGTGTGGTCTTCAGCGACACGATCTTCGCGATGCTCCTGGAAGAGCCCAAGTTCCAGTCCTTCATGGCGCCCGGCAAGGAGATCTCCGACGCGACCAAGACCACCGAGGTCCTGGTCACGCTGAGCGCCGAGAGCCGGGAGAAGGTCGACCAGCTGGCCGACCGCGCCCTCGCCGCCGGCGGCGGCCCGGCGAAGGAGCCGATGGAGATGGACTTCATGTACGGCCGCTCCTTCACCGACCTGGACGGCCACCACTGGGAGGTCTTCTGGATGGATCCGGCGGCCGTCCAGGGCCAGGGCTGATTCAGGCCGAGACGCCGCCGTCGATCACCAGGTCCGTGCCGACGGCGGAGCCCGCGTCGTCCGACGCGAGGTACAGCACCGCCGCCGCCACCTCGGCCGCCGAGGAGATACGGCCGAGGGGCGACTGCTCCTTCATCCGGACCTCCCGCTCGGCCTCGGTCTCGCCGGGCTGCAGCGACATCGTGGACTCCGCCGCGCCGGGGCTGACCGCGTTGATCCGGACCCCGTCGGCGATGTGGTCCAGGGCCGCGGCCCGGGTGAGCGCCGAGACCGCCGCCTTGGAGACCTGGTAGCCGAACACCCCGGGGATCCGGACGTGCGGGCCCAGGTTGGACGCGATGTTCACGATGGCCCCGCCGCCGTTCGCCCGCATGTGGCCGACCTCGGCCTGGAGCGCGTGCAGAACGCCCGTCACGTTGATGTCGAGCAGCGTCCGCCAGTCCTCCAGCGGGAAGTCGGCGGCGCTGTGGCCGCCGCCGCGGAAGACCCCCGCGTTGTTCACGGCGACGTCCAGGCCGCCGTAGAGCTCGACCGTGCGCCGGACCAGCTCCCGGGTCGACGCGGCGCTCGCCACGTCGGCGGTCACCGCGGCGGCGGTGCCCCCGGCGGCCTCGATCAGGGCGACCGTCCCGTCGAGGGACTCCGCCGTACGGCCGGCGACGACGACCTTCGCGCCCTCGGCGGCGAAGGCGAGCGCGATGGCCCGGCCGAGACCGGAACCCGCGCCGGTGACGAGGACGGTGCGGTCGGTGAAGCGTGCGGACATGGTGGTCAGCCTTTCTGGTGGAGGAACGTGGTGGCGGAGAGGGCGGTGAACAGCACGGCCGCGGCCGCCAGCGACACCGCGTCGCCGCCGAGGGTGAGCAGGGCGGCGAAGAGCACGGTCGGCCCGAGCTCCATCGCCGTGTTCAGGACGCCGCCCGCGAGGCCGGCGCGGTGCGCCGGGACCCCGTCGGTGGCGAGGACGGCGGCGCCCGCGAAGGACAGGGCGCCACCGGCGGGCAGCAGGACCAGGCCGGGCAGCAGTCCGTACGCGTACGGGACGGACGTCTCGAAACCGGTCGCCGCGAGCAGCCCGAGCCCGGCGGCGGCCGTGCCGAGCCCGGCGGCGGTCACCCGCCCGGGGCCGCACCGCCCGATCAGCGGGCCCGCGAGCCGGCCCGCGCCGAGCAGGGCGACCGCGAAGGGCACGAAGGCGGCGGAGGTGAGCAGCGCGGACCAGCCGCGCTGCTGCTGGAGCGCCAGGGACAGCAGGACGAAGACCGTGGCCGTGCCGGCGGCGGTGAGACCGATGGCCGCGAGGCCGAGGGCGCGGCGGCCGTCGCGCAGGAAGTCCGGGGGCAGCAGCGGGTCGGCGGCCCGCCGCTCGACGGCCCCGAAGGCGAGGAGCAGCCCGATCCCGGCGAGCAGCGGCACGAGGACCGGGGCGGAGCCCCAGGGGTGGGCGTCGGTGAGGACGAGCCCGTAACTGGCGAGCGTGATCCCGAGGGTGGCGAGGAGGGCACCGGGGAGGTCGAGGGGGCGGGCGGTGCCGGGGCCGGGCGTCGGCCGGGTGGGGCCGGTGTTGGGCCGGGTGGGGCCGGGGTTGGGCGTCGGCCGGGTGGGGCCGGGGTCCGGTGTCGTCTTCGGAAGGAGCCTCGGCGCCAGGGTCAGGGCCGTCGCCGTCACCGCGATCGGGACCGCGAAGGTGCCGCGCCAGGAGGTGGCCGCCGCGATGACCCCGGAGAGCAGGTTCCCCGCGGTCGCGCCGAGCACCGAGAGCCCGCCCCAGGTGGCCATCGCCCTGCCGTACGCGGCGGGTTCCGGGTACAGCGCCCGCAGCACCGTCATCGCGGCCGGGGCCACGAGCGCCGCGCCCACGCCCTGCCCGAACCGGGCGGCGAGCAGCGTCCCGTACCCGGGGGCCAGCGGTGCGAGGGCGGAGGCGGCGCCGAAGACCAGGAGCCCGGCCGTGAGGACCCGGCGCCCGCCGGAGCGGTCGGCGAGCCGGCCGCCGAGCAGCAGGAGTCCGGCGAAGGTCAGCCCGTAGGCGGCGCTGAGCAGGATCAGTTCGGCGCGGTCGAGCCGGAACTCGGCGCCGATGCGGGGGAGGGGGACGGCGAGGGAGGCGAGCGTGAAGATGAGCGTCGTCTGCACGGCTCCGAGGAGCAGGAAACCCCGGCGGCCGGTGGCCTCCCGAGCGTCCCGCACCGTGGTCATCGACATCCGAACCCCCCGAAATTGAACTTGACCGTACGTTCCAGAATGGGCCCCGAAGAAAGGGCGCCCCCGTGGGCGCCCCTTCCTCAGTCCAACAGCCCCAGCGCCTGCTCCGCCGCGTCCGTGACCCGGCCGGGCTCGCTCGACACCTTGCCGACCACCCGGATCCCCTGCAGCAGCACGAGCAGCATCCGGGAGAGCGCCCGCGGGTCCCGGTCGGCCGGGAGCTCACCCCCGGCGCGGGCCCGGACGAGCGCCCCGTACAGCAGCGTCTCGATCTGCTCCCAGCTCAGCTCGACCCGGCGCGCGACCACCGTGTCGTGCGGGCCCAGCTCCGCCGCCGAGTTGGTGACGAAGCAGCCGTTCAGACGCTCCCCGTCGGCCGCCGCCTCGGCGGCGAAGCGGCGGACGAGCGCCCGTACGGCCGGCAGTGCCGGGCCCGGCGCGGACAGCTCCTCGACGATCCGCGGGTCGCGGGTCTCCAGGTAGCGGTCCATCGCCTTCAGATACAGCTCGTGCTTGTTGCCGAAGGTGGCGTAGATGCTGGCGCGGCCGATGCCGAGGTGCTCCACGAGGTCGGACATCGTCGTCGCCTCGTAGCCGCGCGCCCAGAACAGTTCGAGCGCTGCCTGGAGCGCGGCCTCCGGATCGAATTCCTTGGTCCTGGCCACGAGAAGACCGTACGACCATCTGGAACGCTCGGTCAAGTTACTTGGTGCGCACCGGATACACCGCCACCGCGACCTCCTCGTCGTCCAGGCACCGGCCCGTCTCCAGGTCGAACCGCTGCTTCAGGAGCGGCGAGGCCACGAACGGCCGCCCGGCCGCCGAGCCGATGAGCCCCCGGGACAGCACCTGCGCCCCCGTGAACGGATCGCGGTTGTCGATCGCGTACGTCCGCCCCGAACGGTCCCGGAAGACGGCCACCTGCCGGCCGTCCGGCAGCAGCGCCGCCACGCCCCGGCCGGGCGTCAGCCGGGCCTCCTCGCAGACCGCCATCCAGGAATCGGGGGAGACGGAGAGCTCAAGGGTCGTCGTCATCGGGAAGTGGCCCCTTCCAGGTTTCCGATCGTGAGGATCGTGAGGTCCGGCTTGATCTGGTCGCGCTCCGGCACGAACCGGACCGACGGGTCCGGCGCCCCCGGCGCGTTCACGAAGGAGACGAAGCGCCGCAGCCGCTCCGGGTCGTCCAGGGTCTCCGCCCACTCGTCCCGGTAGTCGGCGACGTGCGCGGCCATCAGTGCCTCCAGCTCGTCGCAGAGCCCGAGCGAGTCGTGCACCACCACGTCCTTGAGGTGGTCGAGCCCGCCCTCCAGGCGCTCCAGCCAGGTCGACGTCCGCTCCAGGCGGTCCGCCGTCCGGATGTAGAACATCAGGAACCGGTCGATGAGCCGCACCAGTTCGGCGTCCGAGAGGTCCTGTGCGAGCAGGTCCGCGTGGCGCGGGGTCGCGCCGCCGTTCCCGCCGACGTACAGGTTCCAGCCGTTGGCCGTCGCGATGATCCCGAAGTCCTTCGACTGGGCCTCCGCGCACTCGCGGGCGCAGCCCGAGACCGCCGACTTCAGCTTGTGCGGGGCGCGCAGGCCCCGGTAGCGCAGCTCAAGCTGGATCGCCATCTTCACGGAGTCCTGGACGCCGTAGCGGCACCAGGTCTGCCCGACGCAGGACTTCACCGTGCGCAGCGCCTTGCCGTACGCGTGCCCCGACTCGAAGCCCGCGTCGACCAACCTGGTCCAGATCGAGGGCAGTTGGTCCACCCGGGCGCCGAAGAGGTCGATCCGCTGACCGCCGGTGATCTTCGTGTAGAGCCCGAAGTCGCGGGCCACCTCGCCGATCACGATCAGCTTGTCCGGGGTGATCTCGCCGCCGGGGATGCGCGGCACCACCGAATAGGAGCCGTTGCGCTGCATGTTGGCGAGGAAGTGGTCGTTGGTGTCCTGGAGGGAGGCCTGCTCGCCGTCCAGGATGTAGCCGCCAATGCCGAGTGTCGGGGCGAGGGACGCCAGGATGGAGCCGACGGTCGGCTTGCAGACCTCGCAGCCCTCGCCGCCCCGCGCCTCCTCGCGCCCGTGCGAGTCGAGCAGCGCGGCGAAGGAGGTCAGCCGCAGGGTGCGGGCGATCTCGTACAGCTCGCTCCGGGTGTACGAGAAGCAGCCGCAGAGCCCCTTGTCGGTGGCGGCCGGCAGCAGCTTCTCGATCGTCTTCACGCAACTGCCGCAGCCCGTACCGGCCTTCGTGCACTTCTTCACCTCGGGCAGGCTCGTGCACTGACCGATCGCGTGCTTCGTCACGTTGTGGCAGGAGCAGATCACCGCGTCGTCCGGCAGCGCGGACGGGCCGAGCGCCACCGGGGCGCCGGCGCCCGCCGGGAGCACCAGCTGCTCGGGGGAGACCGGCGGCACGGAACCCGTGAGCGGGCGCAGCAGCCCGTACTGCTCGGCGTCGCCGACCAGGACACCGCCCAGCAGCACCCCGTCGCCGGAGATCACCAGCTTCTTGTAGACGCCCGAGCGGGAGTCGGAGTACACGACGTCGAGACAGCCCTCGGCCGTGCCGTGCGCGTCGCCGAACGAGGCCACGTCCACGCCGAGCAGCTTCAGCTTCGTCGACATGTCGGCCCCCGTGAAGCCGTCCACCGTCTCCTCGGCGATCGCGGCCGCCGCCGTCTGCGCCATCTCGTAGCCCGGCGCGACCAGGCCGTACACCCGGCCGTCCGAGGCCAGCGCGCACTCGCCGATCGCGAACACCGCCGGGTCGGACGTCCGGCACAGCTCGTCCACGGCGATGCCGCCGCGCTCGCCGACGTCCAGGCCGCAGTCCCGGGCCAGCTGGTCCCGGGGGCGCACACCCGCCGAGAACACGACCATGTCCGTGGCCAGTTCGGAACCGTCCGACAGCTTCATGCCCGTCACGGCGCCGTCCGCCGTCACGACCTCCTGCGTGCCCGTCCCCGTGTGGACGGTCAGCCCCATCCGCTCGATCGTCCGCAGCAGGGCCGCGCCGCCGCCCTCGTCGACCTGCACCGGCATCAGACGCGGCGCGAACTCCACGACGTGCGTGTCCAGACCGAGGCCCTTGAGCGCGCCGGCCGCCTCCAGGCCGAGCAGACCGCCGCCGACGACCGCGCCGGTCCTCGCCGTCTTCGCGTACTCCTCGATCGCGAGCAGGTCTTCTATCGTGCGGTAGACGAAACAGCCCGTCGCGTCCTTGCCGGGGACGGGCGGCACGAAGGGGTACGAGCCGGTGGCGAGGACGAGCGTGTCGTACGCGAAGACCCGCCCGGAGCGGGCGGTCACCGTCCGGGCCGCGCGGTCGACCGTCTCGGCCGGGTCGTCCGTGTACAGCTCGATGCCGTGCTTCTCCATGAAGCCGTCCTCGACCATCGACAGGTCCTCGGGGGTCTTCCCCGAGAAGTACGAGGTCAGCTGCACGCGGTCGTAGGCCGGGCGCGGCTCCTCGCAGAGGACCACGATCCTGGCCCGCTCGGTGACGCCACGGTCGGCGAGCGCCTCCAGGAACCGCTGGCCGACCATTCCGTGGCCGACCAGGACGATGGTGGGGGTGGTCATGAGGAGCCTCCGTCGTGGGTGAGCAGGTGGAGCAGGGGGGCCGCGTCGGGCAGGGCCTCGTCGCCCTCCCAGGCCCTTGCGAGCGCGCCGACGGCGGCGAGGTCGCCGAGGAGGACGCCCCCGACGAGCCGGTCACCGCGGACGACGACCTTGCGGTAGGCGGCGCGCGTGGCATCGGTGAGCTGGACGACGTCGTCGCCGGGCTCGGGGGTGACCTGCCCGAAGGCGGCGAGGTCGAGGGGGCGGGGGCCGCCGAGGGTGAGGCGGGTGAGGGCGCGGGTGCCGGTGTATCGCGCCGGGGCGGAGTCCGTTGTGGGCAATCGTCCGCCAGGGGCGGAACGGGTGGGCACAACGGACGGCACCTTTGCGGGTGCCTCCGCTTCCGACCCCTCGGCCCGCACCGGATGCGCGGCGCCCTCGGGGTGCGGGTCGGTCCGGAACGCGGAGGCGCCGCTGGGCGCGCCGTCCCGTGTGCCCACCCGTCCCGCCCCAGCGGGACGATTGCCCACACGGGGGTGGGCGCCGTCCGGTGTGCGCGCGGGGGCGTCAGCCAAGGCGCCGTCCGGTGTGCGCGCGGGGGCGGGGTCACGCCCGCCGTCCCGTGTGTGCGCGGGCGCGGGGGCGGTGGCCCGGGTCTCTGACAGGAGGACTTCCGTCAGGACGTCCGCCTGTTCCAGGGCCGGGCCCGCCAGGCCGTACACGCGCCCCCCGTGCTCCGCGCAGTCCCCGATCGCGTGGATGTACGGGTCCGACGTGCGGAGCGCGTCGTCGACCACGATGCCCGTCGCGACGGTCAGGCCCGCCTCCCGGGCCAGGGCCACCCGGGGCCGGACCCCGCACGCCAGGACCACGACCTGCGCGTCGAGGACGAAGCCGTCGGCGAGTTCGACCGCCGTCACCGCCCCGTCCCGCTGCCGCAGGCCACTGACCCGGCACTCGGTGTGCACCTCGACCCCGAGGGCCTCGACGTGCTCCCGGAGCAGCGCCGAGGCCTGCTCGTCGAGCTGCCGTTCCATCAGGCGCTCGCCCTGCTGCGCCAGGACGACCTCGGCACCGAGCGCGGCGAGGGCCCGCGCGGCGGAGACGCCGAGGAGACCGCCGCCGATGACGACCGCCCGTACCCCAGGCCGTACCAGCGCGCGCAGCTCCAGGCAGTCGTCGAGGGTGCGGAAGGGGTGGACCCCGGAAGGGAGGGCCGCCCCGCGGGCCCCGCGCAGCGGCGGGAGGACCGGGTTGGAGCCCGTGGCCAGGACCAGCCGGTCGTACCCGACGAGCGAGCCGTCCGCGCACTCGACGGTCCGGGCCGCGCGGTCGATCCGTACCGCCCGCACCCCCAGCCGTACCGGCTCCCGGGTCCCGGGCAGGGCGATGACCTCGGGGGCGTACCGTCCGGCGAGGACGTCGGCGAGGAGCACCCTGTTGTACGGGGCGTGCGGTTCCTCGCCGAGGAGGGTGACGGGCAGGCGCTGGGCGAGCCGGGCGCCCGCCGTTCCGCCCCCGACCACCACGATCCGTGTACTCATACCGGAAGGGTGCGGGGCCGGTGTTACCCGTCGGCATCCCGACTGTTTCCCGTACGGAACGCTGATCTCCGTCCGTCGGGCCCGGCGCTGTGAGGCCCGCCGGATCAACGCGCGGTCAGTCTCGGCCCAAGCGCGCCTCAAGGACACCGCTCCCGTATACGGGCCGCCGCAAGCTCAGACGTAGCTCAACGATCAGCGGATCGATGGACGGGGCAACGATCTCCTCCCTAGGCTCACGGCCATGCCCGAGATCTCGCTGACAGCCCTGGTCCTGCTCTGCCTCGCCGCGCTCGTGGCGGGGTGGATCGACGCCGTGGTGGGCGGTGGCGGGCTGCTCCTGCTGCCCGCCCTGCTCCTCGGGCTGCCGCACGTCCCGGCCGCGCAGATCCTCGGCACCAACAAGGCCGTCGCCATCGTCGGCACCACCGGGGCCGCCGTGACCTACGTCCGCAAGGCGCCCGTGCGGGTGTGGACGGCGGTACGGATCGGGCTCGCGGCCCTCGCCGGCTCCATGGGCGGCGCGTTCTTCGCGGCCGGGATCAGCAGCGACGTACTGCGCCCGGTGATCATGGTGGTGCTGCTCGCGGTCGCCGCCTTCGTGATGCTGCGGCCCTCCTTCGGCGCGAAGACCGAGGGGGAGGAGCGGGCGCCGCTGACCCGGGCGCGGATCCTGACCGCGATCGTGGTCGTCGGCGGCGGCATCGGCTTCTACGACGGGCTGTTCGGGCCGGGCACCGGCACCTTCCTGGTCCTCGCGCTGACCGCCGTGCTCCACCTGGACCTGGTGACCGCCTCCGCCACCGCGAAGATCGTGAACGTCTGCACCAACGCGGGCGCGCTCGCCATGTTCGCCTACCAGGGCAGTGTGTACTGGCAGCTCGCGGGCGTGATGGCCGTCTTCAACCTGGTCGGCGGGACGGTCGGGGCGCGGATGGCGCTGAGCAAGGGCGCCGAGTTCGTGCGCGGGGTGCTGCTGGTCGTCGTGCTCTCGCTGGTCGCGAAGCTGGCCTTCGACCAGTGGGCCTGATTCCGGCGGACCCCGGCTACCTCACGCCGATGAGGTGGCCGAAGGCGACCACGTTCCCCTGGTAGCCGTTCTTCTTCGAGAAGCCGCCGCCGCAGGTGATCACCCGGATCTCGGCCCGGTCGGCCTCGGCGTACACCTTCTTGTCCGGGAAGTTCTTGTTGTCGTAGACCTCGATCGCGTCGACCGTGAAGACGGCGGTCTTCCCGTCCGCCCGGTCCACCTCGATCCGGTGGCCCTTCCTGAGCGCGCCCAGCGTGTAGAAGACGGCGGGCCCGTCGGCGTTGTCGACGTGGCCGGCGACGATCGCGGTGCCCTTCGCGCCGGGCGTGGTGCCGTCCCCGTACCAGCCGGCCATGTTCCGGTTCGCGGCCGGCGGCACGTCGAGCGCGCCGTTCTCCGCGAGCCCGAGCCGCATCATCGGGGCGTCCACGTCGGTCTCGGGGATCCGCAGCCGGACCGGCGCGGAGGGCGGCAGCGGGTCGGCGGCGGCGTCGGTGTGCACGCTCGGCCCGGCGGCGAAGGCCTGCGCGGCCGACGGCACGGGCGGGGTGACGTTCTCCGAGCCGTTCTGGACGAGCCAGAGTCCGGCGCAGGCGGCCACGGCTATGCCCCAGCCCTTGGTCCTGTTGCTCACCTGGGTTCCCTGATTCCCTCGGTCGCTTCGTGGATGTGGCCCTGCCCCCGCCGGGCCGTGTTCGGGCGCGCGGCGGGGGCAGGACGGGCGGTGGTCTCAGTGGCCCTGCGCGCCGCTCGCCCGGCGACGCAGGAGCACGACCCCGCCGACGGCAGCCGCGGCCAGCACCGCCACGCCTGCCGTGACCTGGGCGGTGTCGGGGCCGACGCTGCCCCCGACACCGGTCTGGACGTGGCCGCTGGGACTCCGGTGCTTGACCCACAGGTCGCCCCGGGCGGTCTTGCCGTTGTCGCAGGCCACGCTGATCCAGTAGGAGCCGGACTTGACGTGCTCCGGCACCTTGAACTGTCCGACCACGACCTCCTTGTGCGTGCTCGGGTTGAGCTGGAACTCGCCCGCGCCGAGCGAGTTCGCGTCCCCGACGCCGTGGCCGTGCTTGCCGCAGGCGAGCGTGTTCACGGTGACGGTCTCGCCCGGAGACGCGGACGACGGGAAGATCTCCAGCGTCCCGTTGCTCCCGCTCGACTGGTGGCTCTCGTTGTTCCATTCCTGGTTGTCGTTCGCGTACGCCGCGGGGGCGCCGAACGCCCCTATCGCGAGGACCGCCAGCGCGGTACCGGTGAACAGGCGGGCAGTGGTGCGCATGGGGGTCCTCCGGGGCGCGCGAGCGGTCATGCCGGCTGGTCCTGCCGGGAGGGACATCCCGGAGCCGGACCTTCTGAGACCGAGATAAGAGCCGCGCCGCCCGCCCCGCCTGCTGATGGGGCATCAGGATTGGTCCGTTCGATACGGTGTGTCGACTGGATTTCCGACATTTCCGCAGGTCAGAGCTGTTCACAGGGTGTCAGCTGACGGGCCGTGCCGAACGGGTGATCACCGGAGAGGCCCCCCGGGGTCATCCGATCCCCGTCAGCCCCCCGATCGCCGCCACGGCCCACTCCTGCGCGCCCGCCGCCGTCCCGGCCGCGACCCCCGTCGCGACGGGGGCGAGTGCGCCCCGCAGGGTGGTGAGCGCACGGCGCAGTCGGCCCGGCTCGACGGGCTCGGGCCCGGTGATCTCCGCCAGGACCTCCTCGGCCGCCTCCTGGGTGCCCAGGCGGTCCTGCTCGGCGAGGCCGGCCCGGGGGAGCTCCCGGAGGAGTTCGTTCACCCGCTCGGCGAGCGTCTCGTACCCCGGTGCGACCGTGCTGTTGCTCTGCTGGTTCTGCGTGACGGTCTCGTTGTTCCAGGCGAACTGGGAGTGCGAGACGCCATGGTTGAAGACCGGTCCGTCGCTGCGCGGGGTGTTCTGCTGGTCGCTCATCGGGAGGAATCGTCTCCTTCGGTTTGCTGGTTCTGGGTGACGTGGTCGTTGTTCCAGGCGAACTGGGCGCCGTGGACGTCCCTGTGGAACACCGGACCGATCTGGTTGACGACCGTCGGGGGCTGGTCGACCGTGCGGATGGTCCTGCGGACGACCGGCAGTGTTGTGCGCAGCGAGACGAGCTCGACGCGGCTGTTGTGCAGGACGGCGGGTCCGCCCGTCCCGTTCACGGAGCAGTCCACCAGGCGGCCGGAGCTCTGGTCGGCGAAGGCGGCGCCCGCGCTCGCGCAGTCGGTGAACTCACTGTTCGCCACGTCCAGGTAGCCGGACTCGCTCCCAGCCAGGCCGGTTCCCTCGGAGCCGTTCACGGTGAGGTTCCTCGCGGAGAGCCTCCCCTTGCCGGCCGCGGCGGCCCCGCCGATGCTCACGGCGGTTACGGTGCTGTCCTGCACGAGCACCCGTGCCTCCTCGCCCGCGAAGAAGCCCACCGCCCCGTACTCCGCCGTCACGCCCTTGAGCGTGACCCTCGACTCGCCGAGCGCGGTCACCGCGGTCTCGAAGTCACGCAACACCACGTCGGAGAGGTCGGCCGTCGTGCCGCCGTCACCCTTGGTGTCCAGGCCCAGCGTGCAACGGTCCACCCGGACGCCCTCGAACACGGCCCCGGACCCGTTCCAGACCCGCAGCGCGGAGTTCGTCAGGTCCTGGATCCGGACGCGCGTGAAGTGTCCCCTCGCGCCCTCGGTGACGGCGATGCCGACGTTCCCTCCCGCGACCCGGCAGCCGTGCACCTCCGGTGCTCCGCCCTTCGTCGAGAACACCGAGACGTTCCTCGCGTTCAGGACCTCGCAGTCCTCGAAGCGGCCCCCGGCCGCGCTCTGGACGTTGATGCCGGTGTCCCGGCAGTCGGTGAGGACGCAGCCGCGCACCAGGGGGTCCGCCCCGTGCGCGACGGCGATCCCGTGCTGGGCGTCGGTGACGCGCGTGCTGTCGACCGAGCCCCGGGACTGCTCGGTGAACATGACCCCCTCCGCGTGCACGGCGGTGATCGCGCAGTCCGCGACGGTGAGGTGCGCCCGGGCGTCCGCGATGAGCGCCGCGTTTCCCGTGCCGGTCAGCTCGCAGCCGAGGACCTCGGCGCGCGCGTCGCTCACGCGCAGGCCGTGGATCCGGCTGCCCTCGATCCGGCTGCCCCGGACCACCACGTGGGAGCCCTCCAGCACGGCGATCGCGTTGTCGGCGGCGTCGGTGAACCGGCACCGCTCGACCAGACCGCCCGCACCCGTGAAGACCGCGCGGCCGTGCAGGACCACGCTCTCGCGCAGGGTGACGGCGGTGCGCGGGCGCGCGTGCACGGCGACCGAGCCCGGCGCCCGGATCTCCGTGTGCTCCAGGGTCAGCGTGCCCGCGTGGCAGCCGACGACGTCGGCGTCCCGGCCGACCAGGGTGAGGCCCTGGACGACGACCTGTCCGTACGCGTCCAGGGCCGCGCCCCGGCCCCGGCCGACCAGGACGGAGCCCGGGCCCTCGGCCGCGACCAGCCGCACCTCGCCCCGGACGGTGAGCGCCTCCTCGTACTGCCCGGGCGCGATCTCGATCAGGGCCGCCCGGCCCCGTGCGGCCGCCGCGCGGAGCGCCGACGCGATGTCGCGGTGGGCCCGGCGGCCCCCGTGCGGCGAGACGACGTATCTCGCGACCATCCCGTTGCTCCCCCCGGTCCCGCTCGTCCTAGAGCTCGTCCCACTCCACGGAGTCGTACGCCGAGTACACCCGTCCCATGAGCTCCTCGTCCACCGCGAACGTGGTCTCGTCGATCGCCGTCACGGGCGCGATCGTCCGGGAGTTGGTCACGAACGCGGCCCGGAAGCCCGGGAGATCGGCCAGTGTGACCGGGCGCCGGACCGAGGGCAGGCACGGCTCCAGGAGGGCCATGGTGATGCCGGCGAGGCAGGGCGCCGACGGCCAGACCACCGAAGTGCCGTCCCAGAAGGCGATGTTGGTGACCGCGCCCTCGGCGACCTCGCCGTACGGGGAGGTCAGCAGGGCCTCGTCGAAGCCGGCCCGCCGGGCCGCGTCGCCGTGGAAGCGCTGCCCGAAGCCGCCCAGGTGCTTGATGTGCGGCGCGGGCCGCCAGTAGTCGACGGTCGTCAGGCGCTGCGGGGCGCCGGGGCCGTCGGGGGCCGGGTCGGCGACGGTCACTGCGGTGCGGACGCCCGGGTACACGTACACCCGGACCGAGGCGTCCCGCCGCCCGGCGTTCGCGAGGGCCCCGGTGACGCGTTCGCGCACCCGCCCGCCGTCGAGCTTCCGGTCGAAGAGCTCGCGGGTCGAGCGGTCGAGCCGGTCGAGGTGGAGCGCGAGGCCCCGGACGCGCCCGTCCCGTACCTGCATCGCCGTGAAGTGGCCGTAGCCGCTCGTGAGGGCCGCGAGGAGCTCCGGATCGGCCGCCGGGGCTCCGTCGATCTCGATGTGCGGGGGAGGTGTCGTCATGCCTTCACCGTACGGCGCCCGCACGGCACTTGGCCCTGATCGGCTCGTCCTCCGGCCCGCACGCGGCCGCGCGCGCGTGGCCCGGCAGGCAGCACGTGGCCTCGATCCCGCGCCCCGGCGGACCGCACTTGACCTCAACCAAACTTGAGGTATCACGATCGCCGACATGCTGTTCCGACTGCTCGTCCCCCGCCTCCGGCCGTACCGGGCCCTCCTCGTCCTCCTCGTCGTCCTCCAGCTCGTCCAGACCCTCGCCTCCCTCGCCCTGCCCACCCTCAACGCCGGCGTCATCGACCACGGCGTCCTGCGCGGCGACACCGGCCGCGTCCTCTCCGGCGGCGCCGCGATGATCGCCGTCACCCTCCTCCAGGCCGCCGCGGCCGCCGCCGCCACCTACACCGGCGCCAGGATCGCCATGGGCGCCGCCCGCGACCTGCGCTCCGAGGTCTTCCGCCGCGTCCAGGACTTCTCCGCCCGGGAGCGCGGCCGCTTCGGCGCCGCCTCCCTCATCACCCGGACCACCAACGACGTCCAGCAGATCCAGACCTTCACCGTCCTCGTCCTCACCATGCTGGTCGCCGCCCCGCTGCTCTGCGCCGGCGGACTCGTCATGGCCCTGCGCCAGGACGTGCCGCTCGCGCTCGTCCTGTTCGCCTTCGTGCCCGTGATGACCGGCGCCGTCGGCACCGTCGTGCTCCGCATGCGGCCCCTCTTCCGCGGCATGCAGGAGCGCGTCGACCGGGCCAACCGCGTGCTGCGCGAACAGATCACCGGCGTCCGGGTCGTCCGCGCCTTCGTCCGCGACCGGCACGAGCGGGAACGATTCGCCGGGGCCAACGACGAACTCCTCACCGTCGGCCTCAAGGCCGGCCGGCTCCAGGCCCTCATGTTCCCCACGGTCCTGATCGTCTGGCAGCTGACGACCGTCGCCCTCGTGTACGTCGGCGCCCACCGCATCGACTCCGGCGCCCTCCAGCCGGGCGGCCTCGTCGCCTTCCTCGGCTACCTCCTGCAGACCTCCATGTCCGTGATGATGGTCCTCTTCCTCCTCATGCACATGCCGCGCGCCGAAGCCGGCGCCGAGCGCGTCCGCGAGGTCCTCGACACCCGCTCCTCCGTCACGACGCCCACCCACCCCGTCCGGGCCCTCCCCGGCACCGGCCGCCTCGACCTCGACGGCGTCGGCTTCCGCTACCCGGGCGCCGAGGAGTCCGTCCTCCACGACGTCGGCCTCGTCGCCCGCCCCGGCGAGACCACCGCCGTCATCGGCTCCACCGGCAGCGGCAAGTCGACCCTCCTCGGGCTCGTGCCCCGGCTCTTCGACGCCACCGACGGCGAGGTCCTCGTCGACGGCGTCGACGTCCGGCAGGTCGACCCGGCGCTGATGGCACGGACCGTCGGACTCGTCCCCCAGAAGCCGTACCTCTTCTCCGGGACCGTGGCGACCAACCTCCGGTACGGCCGACCCGAAGCGACCGACGAGGAGCTCTGGCACGCCCTGGAGGTCGCCCAGGCCGCCGACTTCGTCCGCGCGCTCGACGACGGCCTCGACGCCCCCGTCTCCCAGGGCGGCACCAACTTCTCCGGCGGCCAGCGCCAGCGCCTCGCCATCGCCCGCGTGCTCGTCGCCCGCCCCCGCGTCTACCTCTTCGACGACTCCTTCTCCGCCCTCGACCCCCGCACCGACGCCCGGCTCCGCACCGCCCTGCGCGAGGAGACCGCCGACGCGACCGTCGTCGTCGTCGCCCAGCGCGTCTCCACCATCCGGCACGCCGACCGGATCGTCGTCCTCGACCACGGCCGCACCGTCGGCACCGGCACCCACACGTCCCTCATGCGGGACAACCCCACCTACCGGGAGATCGTCCTCTCCCAGCTCACCGAGGAGGAAGCCGCATGAGCACGGCGACCGAGACCCGCACCACCGGCCCCGCCACCCCCTCCACCCCTGCCCAGGGGCCCGCGAAGACCCCCGCCCCGGGGCCCGCGAAGACCCCCGCCCCGGGGCCCGCGAAGACCCCCGCCCGCACCGGCCCCCCGGCCCAGCGCGGCCCCGGCCTCGCCACCCCCTCCCTCGAACGCTCCCTCTCCTTCCGCTCCTCCGGCCTCCGCCTCCTGCGCACCCTCGCCCCCGACCGGGCCCTCCTCCTCGCCGTCCTCGCCGCGGGCACCGCCGCCGTCTCCCTCTCCGTCCTCGGCCCCCTCCTCCTCGGCCGCGCCACCGACCTCGTGATCACCGGGGCGAGAGGAACCACCGGCGTCGACTTCCCCGCCGTCGGCCGGATCCTCGCCCTCTCCGTCGCCGTCGTCACCGGCTCCTCCGCCCTCACCTGGGTCCAGCTCCGGATCGCCACCACCGTCGTCCAGCGCGCCGGACACCGCCTCCGCGAACGGGCCCAGCACAAACTCGCCAGGCTGCCCCTCACCTACCTCGACGGACAGCCCCGCGGCGAGGTCCTCTCCCGCACCACCAACGACATCGACAACATCACCCAGACCCTCCAGCAGGCCTTCAGCCAGATGACGCGCGCCCTGCTCACCCTGGCCGGCGTCCTCGTGATGATGTTCTGGATCTCCCCGGTCCTCGCCCTCGTCGCCCTCGCCACCGTGCCCGTCTCGGTCGCCGTCGCGGCCTTCGTCGGCAAGCGCGCCCAGCCGCAGTTCGTGCGGCAGTGGGCCGTCACCGGCCGGCTCGGCAGCCACGTCGAGGAGATGATCACCGGCCACACCGAGGTCGTCGCCTTCGGCCGCCGCGCCGAGGCCGTGCGCCGCTTCGACGAGCTCGGCGAGGAGCTCTACCGGGCGAGCTTCCGCGCCCAGTTCGTCTCCGGCTTCATCCAGCCCGCGCTGACCTTCGTCGGCAATCTGAACTACGTCGCCATCGCCGTCGTCGGCGGCCTGCGGGTGGCGAGCGGCACCCTGTCCGTCGGCGACGTGCAGGCCTTCATCCAGTACTCGTACGACTTCAACGGCCCCATCACCCAGGTCGCCGCCATGGCCAACCTCCTCCAGTCCGGCGTGGCCTCCGCCGAGCGGGTCTTCGACCTCCTCGACGCCGAGGAGGAGACCCCGGAACCGGCCCGGCCGCGCAAGCCCGCCGAACTCCGCGGCCGGGTCTCCTTCGAGCAGGTCGCCTTCCGCTACGAGGACGGCAAGCCGCTCATCGAGGACCTGTCGCTCACCGTCGAACCCGGCCGGACCGTCGCCATCGTCGGCCCCACCGGCGCCGGCAAGACGACCCTGGTCAACCTCCTCATGCGCTTCCACGACGTCACCGGCGGCCGCATCACCCTCGACGGCGTCGACACCGCCGCGATGACCCGCGAGGAGCTCCGCTCCGCCACCGGCATGGTCCTCCAGGACGCCTGGCTCTTCGGCGGCACCATCGCCGACAACATCGCCTACGGAGTCCCCGGCGAGGTCTCCCGCGAGCGGATCGTCGCCGCCGCGAAGGCCGCCCACGCCGACCGCTTCGTCCGCACCCTGCCCGACGGCTACGACACCGTCCTCGACGAGGACGGCGGCGGCCTCAGCGCCGGCGAGAAGCAGCTCGTCACCCTCGCCCGCGCGTTCCTCTCCGACCCCGTGATCCTCGTACTCGACGAGGCCACCAGCTCCGTCGACACCCGCACCGAACGCCTCGTCCAGCAGGCCATGACCTCCCTGCGCGCCGGCCGCACCAGCTTCGTCGTCGCCCACCGGCTCTCCACCATCCGCGACGCCGACACCATCCTGGTCATGGACGAGGGCGCCATCGCCGAGCAGGGCACCCACGAGGAACTCCTCGCCACCGGAGGCGCCTACGCCCGGCTGCACGCCGCCCAGTTCGCCCGTACGGTGGAGACGTGATCGTCACCGTCCGCACCACCACCGACGCCCGCGCCAAGGCCGACGCCCTGGCGCGCGGCGCCGTCGAGGCCCGCCTCGTCGCCTGCGCGCAGATCTCGGGACCCGTCACCTCCGTCTACCACTGGCACGGCGCGATCGAGACCGCCGAGGAGTGGGAGGTGGTGTTCAAGACCACCGAGGCCCGCTACCAGGCCCTCGAAGCCCACCTCCTCGCCGCCCACGACTACGAGACGCCCGAGATCCTCGCCACCCGGGTGACCCGGGTCAGCGAGGGGTACGCCCGGTGGGTGGAACGCGAGACCGCAGGGGCCGCGGAGATCGCGACCCCTGCCCCCGACGAGCGGCCGTTCTTCGTGTACGGGACGCTGCGCCCGGGCGCGTACAACCACGACCGGTTCCTCGCCGGCCGGATCGGCACCGAGGCGGACGCCGTGCTGCACGGGGCCGTCCTGCACGACGGGCCGGGCTATCCGTACGTCGTCCCGGCGGCCGAGGGCAAGGTCGTCGGCACCCTGCTCACGCCCTCGGCCGGCGACTACAGCGACCTGTTCGGGCTGCTCGACCGCCTGGAGCTGCCCGTCGGCTACGAGCGGGTGGCGATGGACGTCGTACGGGTACGGGACGGGGCGCGGGTGTCCGCCTGGGTGTTCCTGGCGGCGCCGGACGCGCCCCTGGGCCCCGTCATCGAGAGCGGCGACTGGTTCATGCGCCCGTAGCCCCCTTTTCGGTGACGGCCTCCAGCCGGACCGCGCACACCTTGAACTCGGGCATCCGCGAGACCGGGTCGAGGGCCGGGTTCACCAGGGTGTTCGCCCGCCCCTCCCCGTACCAGTGGAAGGGCATGAAGACGGTGTCCGGCCGGATCGACGCGGTGATCCGGGCCGGGGCGACGGCCCGCCCGCGCCGCGAGACCACCGCGATCCGCTCGCCCTCGGCGACCCCGAGCCGCTCGGCGAGCCGCGGGTGCAGCTCCACGAAGGGGCCGGGCGCGGCGGCGTTCAGCTCGTCGACCCGCCGGGTCTGGGCCCCCGACTGGTACTGGGACACCACCCGGCCGGTCGTCAGGACCACCGGGTAGTCGGCGTCCGTCTCCTCGGCCGCCGCCCGGTGCACCACCGGCACGAACCGGGCCCGCCCGTCGGCCGTCGCGAACCGGTCCAGGAACAGCCGGGGCGTCCCCGGGTGCCCGGGCTCGGGGCAGGGCCAGAAGACGCCCTGCTCCTCCTCGATCCGCCGGTAGCTGATGCCCGCGTAGTCGGCGGGGCCGCCCGCGGAGGCGCGGCGCAGCTCCTCGAAGACCTCCTCCGGATCGGTCGGGAAGCCCTTCTCCCAGCCGAGCAGCCCGGCGAGCGCGTGCAGCACCTCCAGGTCGCTGCGGATGCCCTCGGGCGCGGTGAGGGCGCGGCGGCGGAGCAGTACCCGGCCCTCCAGGTTGGTCATCGTGCCCGTCTCCTCCGCCCACTGGGTCACGGGCAGGACGACGTCGGCGAGTTCGGCGGTCTCGGAGAGGACCACGTCGGCGACGGCGAGGAAGTCGAGCGACCGGAGGCGCCCCTCGACGTGCGCGGCGCGGGGCGCGGAGACCACCGGGTTGGAGCCCATGAGGAGCAGCGCCTTCACCTCGCCGCCGAGTGCGTCGAGGAGTTCGTACGCGCTCCGCCCGGGCCCCGGCAGCGACTCCGGGGCGACGCCCCACACCCCGGCGACGTGGGCGCGGGCGGCCGGGTCGTCGAGCTTGCGGTAGCCGGGCAGCTGGTCGGCCTTCTGGCCGTGCTCGCGGCCGCCCTGGCCGTTGCCCTGGCCGGTGAGGCAGCCGTAGCCGCTGAGCGGGCGGCCGGCCCGCCCGGTGGCGAGGCAGAGGTTGATCCAGGCGCCGACGGTGTCGGTGCCCTTGGACTGCTGCTCGGGGCCGCGGGCGGTCAGCACCATGGCGTTCTCGGCGTCGCAGAACATCGCGACGGCCGCGCGGAGCTCCGGCACGGACACCCCGGTGATCCGCTCGACCTGCTCGGGCCAGTGGGACATGGCCCCGGCGCGGGCGGCCTCCCAGCCGTCGGTGCGGTCGGCGACGAAGGCCTCGTCGACCCGCCCCTCGGCGACCACCAGGTGCAGCATGCCGAGGGCGAGGGCGAGGTCCGTTCCCGGGCGCGGCGCGAGGTGGAGGTCGGCCTGCTCGGCGGTGCGGGTGCGGCGGGGGTCGACGACGATCAGCTTCCCGCCGTTCTCCTTCAGCTCCGTGAGGTAGCGCAGGGCGGGCGGCATGGTCTCGGCGAGGTTGGAGCCGACGAGGATGACGCAGCCGGTCCTCGGGATGTCCTCCAGGGGGAAGGGGAGTCCCCGGTCGAGGCCGAAGGCCCGCTGGTGCGCGGCCGCGGCGGAGGACATGCAGAAGCGGCCGTTGTAGTCGATCTGCGAGGTGGCGAGGACGAGCCGGGCGAACTTGCCGAGGGTGTACGCCTTCTCGTTGGTGAGGCCGCCGCCGCCGAAGACCCCCACGGCATCGGGACCGTGGTCGGCGCGGGTCCGGCGCAGCCCGTCGGCGACGGCGGCGAGTGCCTCCTCCCAGGACGCGGGCTCCAGGGCCCCCGTGTCAGGGCGTCGGACCAGGGGCTCGGTGAGCCTGACCCGGGAGGAGAGTACGGAGGGGGCGGTGCGGCCCTTGCCGCACAGGGCGCCCCTGTTGACGGGGAAGTCGGTCCGCTCGACCACCTCGGCGGGCAGCTCCGGGGCGCCGGTGGGGCGGAGCGACATGCCGCACTGCAGGGCGCAGTAGGGGCAGTGGGTGGGCACGGTGGCGGCGTCGGACATGCCGCCAGGATGCGTCCGGCGTGTTACGCGGGGCGGCGCGGCGTATTACGGGCGCGGTGCTCTCCGCTCAGTTCGGTGCCCGCCTCAGGGTGAGGCGGGCACCGTGACGTCAGCTGACGTCGTCGTACTTCCAGCCGGTGGCGATCTTGACGCGGGCGCCGAACGTGGCGGAGCCGCGCAGACCGGTGGCCGTGTAGCGGTACACGTCGCCGCCGGGGGTGACGGCGACCAGGTCGGCCCGGCCGTCGCCGTTCATGTCGCCGGGCGAGGCCAGGTGGTCGTACCCGCCCCAGCCCGCGCCGATGAGGACGCGCGCGGCGAACGGCGCGGTCGCCGAGCCGGTGCCGGGATGCACGTACAGGCGGTCGCCGTCCCGGGAGACGAGGTCGGGGCGGCCGTCGCCCGTGACGTCCCCGGTGCCGACCAGCGTGTCCGCCTGCCAGCCCGTGGCGACCTTCACGGCCGCGCCGACGCGCGGCGGGCTGTAGTCCTTCAGACCCGGGTGGAGGAACAGGTTGCCCCACAGGTCCAGGCCGAGGACGTCGGCCTTGCCGTCCTCGGTGACGTCACCCACCGAGACGATCTCGGCGTAGTTGTAGAAGGCCGCGCTGGTGGAGACCTCGCCGCCGCGGTCGCTCATCAGGCCGGGGTTGTAGGCGGTCAGCACGGTGGCCCGGTCGGCCTCGTCGAGGCCGTGGGTGTTGTGCACCCGCCAGTACTGCTCTCCGGCCCCGCCGTACTGCTGGGGCGCGGTGAGCGTGCCGTTGGACAGCGTCCCGACGGTGTAGGCGGTGCCCGCCGCGTTCACGGCGAGCAGGCTGTGCTTGCCGAAGGCCGGTACGCCGCCCTGGCCGAGGTAGTACGAGAGGTTCTGGCCGCCGCCGCCGTAGTACGTCCGCGTCCCGAACTTCCCGCCGCCGACGGAGAGGTACTTGTAGAAGGCGCCGCTGTACGTGCGGGCCAGCAGGTCGCCCTTGCCGTCGCCGTTCAGGTCGTCGGTGCCGATGACCTGGTTGTACGTGTTCCAGCCGCCGCCGATCCGGACGCGGGCCTTGAACGGGGCGGTGGCGGAACCCGTGCCCTTGTAGAAGTACAGGTCGCCGGCCGGCGTCCGGGCGACGAGGTCGGCGATCGCGTCGCCGTCGAGGTCGTTGGTGCCGACGAGCTGGTCGTAGCCCTGCCAGCCCTCGCCAACCTTGACGCGCGACTTGAACGGACCCGTGTAGTCCACCGTGCCGCCCTTGCCGGCGTACAGGTAGAGCGCGCCGGACGGGGTACGGGCCAGCAGGTCCTGGAATCCGTCCTTCGTCAGGTCGCCGGGCGCGAGGACCTTGTTGTAGATCTGCCAGCCCTTGCCCTGCCAGACGAGCGCCTTGTCGGTGGCCGTGGGGCTCACCGTGGAGTGCAGCCGGAGCGTGCCGTCGGAATGGATCGTCAGCAGGTCGGGGGCGTCGGTGCCCCACAGGTTGTCCGCCGCCAGGATCTCCTGGCTGACGCTGCCGGCGAGGTCGTCGGCGCCGATCGTGAAGGGCGCGCTGGTGCCGGTCTTCGACAGGGCGATCGTCAGCTTGCCGGTGGCGGCCGAGCGGTAGATACGGTCGCTGCGGCCGTCGCCGTCCCAGTCGAACCGGGGCTTCGCGGGCGTGGCGGTGGCTCCGGCCGGGGCCGCGGCGGCGGTGGAGACGGGGCCGGCGGACACCAGGCCCACGCCGAGCGCGAAGGCCGTGCAGGCCGCCAGCCGGTGGTGCGTATGAAGCAAAGGTCCCTCCTGGGACACGGTGGAAGGGCACACCGGGATCCCCGGAGGCGTCCGGATCGTAAGGTCCGCGAGGAACGGAAAAGAAGATCCTCCGCGTACAACCTTTCGCCGACACCCGGTCGGCCGCCCTCAGGAACCGGCCGATCTCAGGAACCGGCCGAGGCCAGCGCCTCGGCGACGCCCTTCTCCTGCGGGCCCAGGAAGTGGGGATCGGGGCGGAGTCCGGCGTCGAGGGCGGCCTTGGCGGCGGCGAACAGTTCGCGGGTGGTGCCGTAGTACCAGGTGCGGTCGTGGGGTTCGGGGACGCCGACCCCGTACGAGTCGACCCCGGCCCGGTCGCACAGCGCGACGGCCCGCTTGATGTGGAAGTCCTGGGTGACGAGGACGGCCCGGTCGACGCCGAAGACCTTCCGGGCGCGGACGCAGGAGTCCCAGGTGTCGAAGCCCGCGTAGTCGCTGACGATCCGGCCGTCCGGCACCCCGCGCGCGGTGAGGTACGCGCGCATGGCGCTCGGCTCGTCGTACGCGGTCCGGCTGTTGTCGCCGGTGACGAGGAGGACCCGGACCCTGCCCGTGCGGTACAGCTCGGCGGCGGTGTCGAGACGGTGCGCGAGGTACGGGGTGGGGCGGCCGTTCCAGAGGCCGGCGCCGAAGACGACGGCGACGTCCCGGGCGGGCACGTCGGCGGTGGTACGGATCTTCCCGGCGGCGGCGGTCTGCATCCAGGTGGCCGGTGCGAGGGCGAGGACGGCGCCCAGCATCACGGCCTGGACGGTACGGCGGCGGGCCCGGGTGGTGCGGGGGACCAACCGGGTGAGCCGTGCCGGCATGCGGAAACCTCCGGTGAGCGGGGAACTGGTGTCACCCGGTCCGACGCGCCTCGGCGGCGTTCGGTTCACCGGAAGCCCGGTCTGTTCCGTACAACACACCCGCGAGGCCCATCCCGAGGAGCATGCCGAGCAGTTGCGCGGCGGCGAAGGCGGGGACGGAGGCGGGGGCGATACCGGTGAAGGAGTCGGAGAAGGCGCGGCCGAGGGTGGCGGCCGGGTTGGCGAAGGAGCCGGAGGAGGTGAACCAGATCGCCGCCGCGATGTATCCCGCGACGGCGACCGGGGCGAGCCCGGGGCGGCCGATGTGCCGCAGCCCCCGCACGACGAGGACGAGGCCGGCGGTGGCGACGGCCTCCCCGAGCAGCAGGTGCAGCGCCGAGCGCGGCTCGGTGGCCCAGGAGCCGGGCGCCCGCCCGAACATGGCCTCGGCGAGCAGGGCTCCGACGACGGCCCCGGCGAGCTGGGCGCCGATGTAGGCGAGGGCGTCACGTCCCCGGGTCTCGTGCCGCCGGGACCACCACTCGGAGAGGGTCACGACGGGGTTGAAGTGGGCGCCGGAGAGCGGGCCGATGAGGGCGATGAGCAGGCCGAGGCCGAGGGCGGAGGCGGCGGCGTTGGCGAGCAGCCGGACGCCGATGTCCTGGCTGAGGGAGTCGGCGCGGATGCCGGAGCCGACGACGACGGCGACGAGGGAGGCGGTGCCGATGAACTCGGCGGCGACGCGCCGGGACAGCGCGGGCGGGGACATTCTCATAGTGGAAAAGATATTCCGTGATTCGGAACGAAAAAAGGGGGGAGGGGAGGGGGGTGGCCTCCGCGCCCCGGAGAAATCGCATGCGGTCGCCGCGCGCGTCTGCGAGGATGCGGCGCCGTGAAGATCAACAACCTTGCCATCCGCCGCGCGGTCGACTCCGATGCCGCCGCGGTGGCCGATGTGTGGCTGCGTTCCTACACGGCGGCCCTTCCGGGCGTGCGCCGAGCCCATACGGACGAGGAAGTCCGGTACTGGCTTAGGGAGGTCGTCGTCCCCGGCCAGGAGACGTGGGTGGCGACGGTCGACGGGGCGGTCGTCGCGATGATGGTGCTGGACGGCGAAGACCTCGATCAGCTCTACATCGATCCGCCGTGGCGCGGCCAGGGCATCGGCGACCGTCTGGTGGATCTGGCCAAGCAGCGTCGTGCGGCCGGCCTGACGCTGTGGACGTTCCAGGTCAACGCCCCGGCGCGGCGTTTCTACGAACGGCACGGCTTCGTGGCCGTCGAGCACACCGACGGGCAGCGCAACGAAGAACGCGAGCCGGATGTCCGGTACCTCTGGCGTCCGGAGAACTGACCCGCTCAGGCCCCGGGGTCGACTTCGGGGTGCGTGAACCGCAGGGGCTTGCCCAGCGACCGGGCGTAGGCGATCTCCGCTCGGGTGCTGTCTCCGACGTAGTCGCCGACCACGAGCACCTCGTCGGCGAGCCGGATCTTCGCCCGGTGCAGATCGTCGAGCCGGACCTTCAGCGCCTCGGCCTCGACGGGATCGGACCAGAGTTCGTGCGGCGACTTCAGGTCACAGCCCGGTTTGACGACGATCCTTCCGGCCTCGGTCTCCCGCAGATCGGCCTCGTTCATCTCGGCCATGAAGCGGGTGGAGCCGCAGATCACGACGATGCGCGGGAGGCTCAACAGCTCCTTCGCCTCGGCGAGCTTCTCTTCGGGGGTGCGCAGCGGCGGGAATGACACCGGTTCCTCCTGGTGGTGCGGTCCGAGGTCGTCATGTGACGAACGACGTGGACACCCTCACGACAGCACTCCAGGCGCCGTCTGGCATCACCTGCACGGAATCGGTGAGCGGACGGAAAAGAGCCGTGACCCCGCCGCAACGGCCAGGCAACGCGCCCCCGGCACGATCGGTCCATGACGGACCCGGACCGCACGTTCGACAGCGCCGCCGAGCTGCTCGGCAGGATCACCGAGCAGCTCGGGACCCAGCTCGGCCGCGTACGCCCGTACGGCCCCCGCCGCGAGGAGGCACACCCGCCCATGAAGCCCACCCTCGTCGCCGTGGGCCACGGCAGCCGGGACCCCCGCGCCCGCGCCACCCTCTCCCGCCTCCTCGACCGGGTCCGCGAGCTCCGCCCCGGGCTCGACGTCCGCCTCGCGCACATAGAGCTGAACGCCCCGCTCCTCGGCGAGACCCTCGCGGACCTCGCGGCCGAGGGCCGGGACGCCGTCCTCGTCCCCCTCCTCCTCGCCCCCGGCCACCACGTCACCCACGACCTGCCCGCGGCGGTGGCGGCATCGGCCGCGACCGCCCGCGTCGCCGAACCCCTCGGCGCCCACCCGCTCCTCGTCGAGGCCCTCGCCGACCGCCTCGCCGAGGCCGGCTGGACCCACGACGGCGACCGCGGCGTCGTCCTCGCCTCCGCCGGCTCCCGCGACCCCCGGTCCCGCGCCGAGATCCGCCGGATCGCCGCCCTCCTCGGCGAGCGCCTCGGCGGCGTCCCGGTCGTCCCGGCGTACGCCTCCGCCGCCGCGCCCACCGTCCCCGAAGCCGTCCGTGCCCTCGAAGCCAGGGGCCGCCGGGTCGCGGTCGCCTCCTGCTTCACCGCCCCGGGCCTCTTCGCGAGCCGGGCCGCCGCCCACGCCCCCTGGATCGCCTCGGACCCGCTCGGCGCGCATCCGGCCCTCGCCCGCCTGGTCCTGCACCGTTACGAGAAGGCCCGCGTCCGGGAACTCGCCGCCGTCTGAGCTCTTCTGTCGGTCCCTCCGGTTACCTTCGAGACATGGAAGGCATCGAGGACACCAAGGGCAGCGCAGACATCGCAGGCATCACCGACACCCCGGGGTACGACTCCGCCGCGACCGAGCGCTGGGCCGCCGAGCCCGACAAACGCCCCGGGCGCACCGCCTTCCAGCGGGACCGCGCCCGCGTGCTGCACTCGGCGGCGCTCCGCCGGCTCGCCGGCAAGACGCAGGTCGTCACCCCCGGCACCAGGAGCCACGCCTGGGACGCCAGCCCCCGGACCCGGCTCACCCACTCCCTGGAGTGCGCCCAGGTCGGCCGTGAGCTGGGCGCCGCCCTCGGATGCGATCCCGACCTCGTCGAGGCGGCCTGTCTCTCCCACGACATGGGCCACCCGCCGTTCGGGCACAACGGCGAGCAGGCGCTCAACGACGTCGCGAAGGACTGCGGCGGCTTCGAGGGGAACGCGCAGTCGCTCCGCCTCCTCACCCGCATCGAGCCCAAGCGCTTCGTCAAGGACGACGAGGGGGAGCTCGTCAGCGTCGGGCTCAACCTCACCCGCGCCGCCCTCGACGCGGCCACCAAGTACCCGTGGGCGCGCGGCGGTCACCCCGAGGACCCCGGCTCGCCGAAGTTCGGCGTGTACGAGGACGACCTGCCGGTCTTCGAGTGGATCCGGCAGGGCGCCCCGGCCCACCGCAAGTGCTTCGAGGCCCAGGTCATGGACTGGTCCGACGACGTGGCCTACTCGGTGCACGACTTCGAGGACGGGCTGCACGCCGGGCACATCGACCCGAACATGCTGTACGCGGAGCCGGAGCGCGCCGACGTCTTCGCGGTCGCCCTCGGCCGGTACGTACCCGAGGACACCGACCCGCAGGAGCTCGCCGAGGCCCTGGACCGGCTCGTCGACCAGGAGTGGTGGCCGCACGGCTACGACGGCTCGGCCGTCGCGCAGGCCCGGCTCAAGGACGCCACCAGCCAGCTCATCGGGCGTTTCTGCCTCGCCGCCGAGGGCGCGACCCGCCAGGAGTACGGCTCGGGCCGGCTCACCCGGTACGCGGCCGAGCTCGTCGTCCCCCGTGAGACCCGTAACGAATGCGCCGTTCTCAAGGCCGTCGCCGACCGGTACGTGATGCAGCGCGCCGAGCAGGAGGCCCTCCGCGCCGACCAGCGGATCGTCGTCGCCGAGCTCGCCGAGGCCCTCGTCGCCCGCGCCCCCGACGGCCTCGAACCGCAGTTCCGCGCCGCCTTCGACGCGGCCCCCGACGACCGGGCCCGCAAGCGCGTCCTCGTCGACCAGATCGCCAACCTCACCGACGCCTCCGCCCGCGCCCTGCACGCCCGCCTCCGCACCCGGCAGGCGTAGGGCCTCTTCCGTCACCTCCGTCCGTACGGGACCCTCGCAGGCACGGCCCGGGGAGGTACGACGGGACGAACGCCCGGGGGCGTAGGTTGGAACCGGTCGCAACGAGGAGGAAACGACGTGGTCGACGCAGATCAGACCTTTGTCATCGTCGGCGGGGGCCTGGCAGGGGCCAAAGCGGCGGAGACACTGCGCGCCGAAGGGTTCAACGGCCGGGTGATCCTCATCGGCGACGAACGCGACCACCCGTACGAGCGCCCACCGCTCTCCAAGGGCTACCTCACCGGCGCCAAGGAACGCGACAGCGTCTTCGTCCACGACGCCGCCTGGTACGCGGCGAACGACGTCGAGCTCCACCTCGGCCAGTCCGTCACCGCCATCGACCGGGAGGCCCGCACCGTCCGTCTCGGCGACGGCACCGTCATCCGCTTCGACAAGCTGCTCCTCGCCACCGGCGCCGAGCCGCGCCGCCTCGACGTCCCCGGCACCGAGCTCGCCGGCGTCCACCACCTGCGCCGGCTCGCCCACGCCGACCGGCTCCGCCAGGTCCTCGCCGGCCTCGGCCGGGACAACGGCCACCTGGTGATCGCCGGCGGCGGCTGGATCGGCCTGGAGGTCGCCGCCGCCGCCCGCGGCTACGGCGCCGAGGTCACCATCATCGAGCTCGACCCCACCCCGCTGCACCGGGTCCTCGGCCCCGAGCTCGGCCAGCTCTTCGCCGATCTCCACACCGACCACGGCGTCCGCTTCCACTTCGGCGCCCGGCTCACCGAGATCGTCGGCCAGGACGGCATGGTCCTCGCCGTCCGCACCGACGACGGCGAGGAGCACCCGGCGCACGCCGTGCTCGCCGCGATCGGCGCCGCGCCCCGTACCGTCCTCGCCGAGAACTCCGGGCTCGCCCTCGTCGACCGGGCCGACGGCGGCGGCATCGCCGTCGACGAGTCCCTGCGCACCTCCGACCCCGACATCTTCGCCGCGGGCGACGTGGCCGCCTTCCACCACCCGCTGCTGCACACCCGGCTCCGCGTCGAGCACTGGGCCAACGCCCTCAACGGCGGCCCGGCCGCCGCCCGCGCCATGCTCGGGCAGCGCGTCTCCTACGACCGGGTGCCGTACTTCTTCACCGACCAGTACGACCTCGGCATGGAGTACTCCGGCTGGGCGCCGCCCGGCTCCTACGACCAGGTCGTGGTCCGCGGCGACACCGGCAAGCGCGAGTTCATCGCCTTCTGGCTCAAGGAGGGCCGCGTCCTCGCCGGCATGAACGTGAATGTGTGGGACGTCACAGACCCCGTCCAGGACCTCATCCGCGCCCGTACGGCCGTGGACACAGAAGCCCTCGCCGACCCCTCCGTACCCCTGGAGAGCCTGATCTGATCGGACCGGGCGACCCGTAGAATTCATGCGTGGCAGGCAGGATCAACGATGACGACGTGAAGGCGGTACGGGACGCGGTCCCGATCGACGCCGTCGTGTCCGAGTACCTCCAGCTGCGCAACGCGGGCGGCGGAAACCTCAAGGGCCTCTGCCCCTTCCACGACGAGAAGTCGCCCTCCTTCCAGGTCAGCCCCAGCAAGGGACTCTTCCACTGCTTCGGCTGCCAGGAAGGCGGCGACACCATCGCCTTCGTGATGAAGATCGACCACCTCTCCTTCTCGGAGACGGTCGAGCGCCTCGCCGCGAAGGCGGGCATCACCCTGCGGTACGAGGAGGGCGGCTACAACCCCGGCCACCAGCGCGGGGAACGCATCCGCCTGATCGAGGCCCACAAGATCGCCGCCGAGTACTACGCCGGGCAACTCGGCTCCGCCGAGGCCGAGATCGGCCGGAAGTTCCTCGCCGAGCGCGGCTTCGACCAGGCCGCCGCCGAGCACTTCGGCGTCGGCTACTCCCCGGCCGGCTGGGACCACCTCACCCGCTTCCTGCGCGGCAAGGGCTTCTCCGACAAGGAACTGATCCTCTCCGGCCTCTCCCAGGACGGCCGCCGCGGCCCCATCGACCGCTTCCGCGGCCGCCTCATGTGGCCGATCAAGGACGTCGGCGGCGAGATCGTCGGCTTCGGCGCGCGCAAGCTCCGCGACGACGACAACGGCCCCAAGTACCTCAACACGCCCGAGACGCCGATCTACAAGAAGTCCCAGGTGCTCTACGGCATCGACCTGGCCAAGAAGGACATCGCCAAGGTCAGCCGCGCCGTCGTCGTCGAGGGCTACACCGACGTCATGGCCTGCCACCTCGCCGGTGTCACCACCGCCATCGCCACCTGCGGCACCGCCTTCGGCGGCGACCACATCAAGATCCTCCGCCGGCTCCTCATGGACAACGGCTCGGCCCGCGTCATCTTCACCTTCGACGGCGACGCCGCCGGCCAGAAGGCCGCCCTGCGCGCCTTCGAGGACGACCAGAAGTTCGCCGCCGAGACGTACATCGCCATCGCACCCGACGGCATGGACCCCTGCGAACTCCGGCTCGCCAAGGGCGACGAGGCCGTCGCCGAACTCGTCCAGCCCCGCACCCCGCTCTTCGAGTTCGCCCTCCGCCAGATCGTCACCCGCTACGACCTGGAGACCCCGGCCGGGCGCGCCGCCGCCCTCGACGAGGCCGCGCCGATCGTCGCGAAGATCAAGAACATCGCCTCGCAGCACGAGGTCGCCGTCCAGCTCGCCGGCATGCTCGGCATCCTCGACACCCAGTTCGTGGTCCGGCGCGTCGCCCAGATCGCCCGCTGGCAGCGCCAGGGCGGCGAGCGCGGCCCCGGCCGGCAGCAGCAGCCCCAGCGGACGTACGACACCCCCGCCCCGGCCGCCGCCCCCTCGGGCCCGGCGCTCAATCTGCGCAGCCCCGCCCACCGCACCGAGCGGGAGCTCCTCAAGCTCGCCCTCCAGCGACCCGAGCTGGTCTCCCCGGCCTTCGACGCCTACGGGGTCGACGAGTTCACCGCCCCGCCCTACGCGGCCGTCCGGCAGTGCGTCCAGGACGCGGGCGGCGCCACCGGCGCCCCCGCCGACTACCTCGACGCCGTCCGCGAGGCCGCCCCCAACGACTCGGTCCGGGCCCTCGTCACCGAACTCGCCGTCGAGACGATCTTCGCCAAGACGATCGACGAGGTCTACGCCGGAGCCCAGCTCGTCCAGGTCCGCCTCCGCGCCGTCGACCGCCGCATCCGCGACGTCCAGGGCACCCTGGCCCGGCTCGGGCCGCACGGCGACCCCGAGCAGCTCGCCGCCGTGCAGAACGAGCTGTGGGTCCTCACCCAGTACGGGCAGTCCCTCCGGAACAACGGCGCCGCCGGGCTCTGACCCTCGGTCACGGAACGGACTCAAAAAGTCACCGCACGCCCCTCGTGGCGGCGATGTGTCGTACCCCACACTGGGTGACGGAGCCGTTCCGCCCCACCCTGGAGGTCGCCCGCCGTGCAGACCGAGATCCAGACGATCCAGACCACCGAACCGGACGAGCCGCCCGAACTCCCCGAGATACCCGTCCAGCGCCGCCGTACCGGCGACCCCGGAGGCAACGGCCCCTCCTCCGACCTCTTCCGCCAGTACCTGCGCGAGATCGGCCGCATCCCGCTGCTCAGCGCCGAGGAGGAGGTCGACCTCGCCCGCCGCGTCGAGGCCGGGCTCTTCGCCGAGGAGAAACTCACCAACACCCCCGACCTGGACAGCCGGTTGGCGGGCGACCTGGACCGGCTCGTCGTCCTCGGCCGGATCGCCAAGCGCAAGCTCATCGAGGCCAACCTCCGCCTCGTCGTCTCCGTCGCCAAACGGTACGTGGGCCGCGGGCTCACCATGCTCGACCTCGTCCAGGAGGGAAACCTCGGCCTCATCAGGGCCGTCGAGAAGTTCGACTACGCGCGCGGCTACAAGTTCTCCACGTACGCCACCTGGTGGATCCGCCAGGCCATGTCCCGGGCCCTCGCCGACCAGGCCCGGACCATCCGCGTCCCCGTGCACGTCGTCGAACTCATCAACCGGGTCATCCGCGTCCAGCGCCGCATGCTCCAGGAACGCGGCTACGAACCCACCGCCGAAGAGGTCGCCGCCCACCTTGACCTGCCCCCCGAGCGGGTCGGTGAGGTGCTGCGGCTCGCCCAGGAACCCGTCTCCCTGCACGCGCCCGTCGGCGAGGAGGAGGACGTCGCCCTCGGCGACCTCATCGAGGACGGCGACGCCGCCTCACCCGTCGAGTCCGCCGCCTTCCTGCTGCTCCGCCGCCACCTGGAGGACGTCCTGTCCACCCTCGGCGAGCGCGAACGGAAGGTCGTCCAGCTCCGCTACGGCCTCGACGACGGAAGGCCCCGCACCCTGGAGGAGATCGGACGCATCTTCGGCGTGACGCGCGAACGCATCCGCCAGATCGAGTCCAAGACCCTCAACAAGCTGCGGGACCATGCCTACGCCGACCAGCTGCGCGGCTACCTCGACTAGTCGACCTCGGCGACCGCCTGCGCGAACTGCGCCGCGTACAGCCGGGCGTAGGCCCCGCCGGACGACAACAGCTCCTCGTGCGTGCCCTGTTCGACGATCGAGCCGTTCTCCATCACCAGGATCACGTCCGCGTCCCGGATCGTGGAGAGCCGGTGCGCGATGACGAAGCTCGTCCGGCCGTGGGCCAGGCGCGCCATCGCCTTCTGGATGAGGACCTCGGTACGGGTGTCGACCGAGCTGGTGGCCTCGTCGAGGACGAGGATCACCGGGTCGGACAGGAACGCCCGCGCGATGGTGATCAGCTGCTTCTCGCCCGCGCTGACCCCCGCCCCGTCGTCCTCGATCACCGTGTCGTAGCCCTCGGGCAGGGTCCGGATGAACCGGTCGGCGTGCGCGGCGCGCGCCGCCTCCTCGACCTCGGCGCGGGTCACCGTGCGCGTGGCGCCGTACGCGATGTTGTCCGCGATGGTGCCGCCGAAGAGCCAGGTGTCCTGGAGGACCATGCCGATGCCCTTGCGCAGGTCCTCGCGGGACATCTTCGCGACGTCCACCCCGTCCAGGGTGATCCGGCCGCCCGTCACCTCGTAGAACCGCATCAGCAGGTTCACCAGGGTCGTCTTGCCGGCGCCGGTCGGGCCGACGATCGCGACCGTCTGGCCCGGGTCCACCGTGAGCGACAGGTCCTCGATGAGCGGCTTGTCCTCCTCGTAACGGAAGGAGACGCCCTCCAGGGCCACCTTGCCCTTGAGGTCCAGCGTCCCCCAGCCTTCGGCCGGGGGTGCCCCCATCTCGCTCGTCGGGGCGTCGGGCTCCTGCTCCTCCGCGTCGAGCAGCTCGAAGATCCGCTCCGCCGAGGCGACACCGGACTGCACCAGGTTCGCCATCGACGCGACCTGCGTCAGCGGCATCGAGAACTGGCGCGAGTACTGGATGAAGGCCTGCACGTCACCGATGGACAGGCTGCCCGTCGCCACCCGCAGACCGCCGACCACGGCCACCAGGACGTAGTTGATGTTCGAGATGAAGAACATCACCGGCTGCATCACACCGCTGTTGAACTGCGCCTTGAACCCGGCCTCGTACAGCGCCTCGTTCTGCTCGCGGAAGTCCTTCGCGGACTCGTCCTGCCGGCCGAAGACCTTCACCAGGCCGTGCCCGGTGTACATCTCCTCCACGTGCGCGTTGAGCGTGCCCGTCGACTTCCACTGCTGCACGAAGTGCGGCTGCGAGCGCTTGCCGATCTTCGCCGCGACGAACACCGAGACCGGCACCGTCACCAGGGCCACCAGGGCGAGCAGCGGCGAGATCCAGAACATCATCCCGAGCACGCCGACGATCGTGAGCAGCGAGTTGATCAGCTGGCCCATCGACTGCTGGAGCGTCTGCGAGATGTTGTCGATGTCGTTGGTCGCCCGCGACAGCACCTCACCGCGCTTCGCCTTGTCGAAGTACGACAGGGGCAGCCGCGCCAGCTTCGTCTGGACGTCCTCCCGCATCCGGTAGACCGTCCGGTTGATCACCTTGATCGACATGCGGGTGGAGACCAGCATGAGCAGGCCCGCCGCCACGTAGATCGCGAGGACCCACAGCAGGACCCCGCCGATCGCGCCGAAGTCCATGCCCTTGCCGGGGGTGAAGTCGACCCCGGACAGCATGTCGGCCATGCCGCTGTCGCCACTGGCCCGGAGCTTCTCCAGGGCCTGGGCCTTCGTGGCGCCCTCGGGCATGTTCCGCCCGACGACGCCCGCGAAGATCAGGTCCGTCGCCTTGCCGAGGATCTTCGGCCCGACCACGGAGGCCGCCACCGACAGCACGCCGGCGATCAGCATCACCCACAGCGGGCCGCGCTCGGGCGCCAGCTGCCGGAGCAGCCGCTTGCCCGAGCCCTTGAAGTCCATCGACCGCTGGTCGGGGCCGCCACCGGCCATCATGCGTCCGCCAGGACCGGCCATCAGGCTGCCTCCGCCTCGGTCAGCTGGGAGAGCACGATCTCCCGGTACGTCTCGTTCTCCGCCATCAGCTCCCGGTGCCGTCCGGTGCCCACCACACGGCCCTCGTCGAGGACCACGATCCGGTCGGCCTCGCGGATGGTCGACACGCGCTGGGCGACGATCACCACGGTCGAGTCCGCAGTCTCCTCGGCGAGCGCGGCCCGGAGCAGGGCGTCCGTCTCGTAGTCGAGCGCCGAGAAGGAGTCGTCGAAGAGGTAGATCTCCGGCCGCTGCACCAGCGTCCGGGCGATCGCGAGCCGCTGCCGCTGCCCGCCGGACACATTGGTGCCGCCCTGCGCGATCGGGGCGTTCAGACCGCCCTCCAGCTTGGCCACGAAGTCCTTGGCCTGGGCGACCTCGAGGGCGTGCCAGAGTTCCTCGTCGGTCGCGTCGGGCTTCCCGTACCGCAGGTTCGTCGCCACCGTCCCGGAGAACAGGTACGGCTTCTGCGGGACGAGCCCCACGGTCTTCGCCATCAGCTTCGGGTCGAGCGCGCGCACGTCCACGCCGTCGACCAGCACCTCGCCGCCGGTGGCGTCGAAGAGCCGGGGCACGAGCCCGAGCAGCGTCGACTTGCCGCTGCCCGTCGAACCGATGATCGCGGTGGTCTCACCGGGCCGGGCGACCAGCGCCACGTCCTTGAGGACCGACTCCTCCGCGCCCGGGTACCGGAAGTCCGCGTTCCTGACCTCCAGGTGCCCGCGCCGCAGCAGCTTCGTCACCGGCTCGGCCGGCGGCACGACGCTCGTCTCCGTCCCGAGGACCTCCTCGATGCGCTCCGCGCAGACCTCGGCGCGCGGCACCATCATGAACATGAAGGTGGCCATCATGACGGCCATCACGATCTGCATCAGATAGGCGAGGAAGGCGGTCAGCGCGCCGATCTCCATCCCGCCGCTGTCGATGCGGTGCGCGCCGAACCAGACCACGGCCACGCTGGAGACGTTCACGACGGTCATCACCGTCGGGAACATCAGCGCCATCAGCCGCCCCGTCGCCATCGACACATCGGTCAGCTCGCCGTTGGCGCCGCGGAAGCGCTCCTCCTCGTACCCGTCCCGCACGAAGGCGCGGATGACCCGGTTGCCGGTGATCTGCTCGCGCAGCACCCGGTTCACCGTGTCGAGCCGCTCCTGCATGGTCCGGAAGAGCGGCCGCATCTTCCGCACGATCAGCGAGACGGCGACGCCGAGCACCGGCACCACCGCGAGCAGCACGCCCGACAGCGGGACGTCCTGACCCAGCGCCATCACGATGCCGCCGACGCACATGATGGGCGCCGAGACCATCAGGGTGAACGCCATCAGGACCAGCATCTGCACCTGCTGGACGTCATTGGTCGTACGGGTGATCAGCGAGGGCGCGCCGAAGTGGCCCAGCTCCCGGGCGGAGAAGGACTGCACCCGGTCGAAGACCGCGCCGCGCACGTCGCGGCCGAGCGCGGAGGCGGTGCGCGCGCCGTAGTACACGGCCCCGATGTTGCAGACGACCTGGACGACGGAGACGCCGACCATCAGGGCGCCGAAGCGCAGGATGTAGCCGGTGTCCCCGTTGACGACACCGTTGTCGATGATGTCGGCGTTCAGGGTGGGCAGGTAGAGGCTCGCGCAGGTCTGCAGGAACTGCAGCAGGACGAGCAGGGCGATGGGTTTTCGATAGGGCCGCAGGTGGGTTCGGAGAAGTCTTATGAGCACGGCTCCTACTATCGCCCGCACCCCGGGAGCGTTACGACTCGGTTTCGGGGCACGGGCGGAGCCCTGGTCAAGACTTTACGAACCTCTGTACGAGCTCAGCCGCCGAACGCGCCCGGGTGGATCTGCTCCCGCGTCGCCACGTACTGCTGCCGCACCGCCTGGCCGACCGACAGCTCCTCGCCGGGCTCCAGGATCTGCGCGACCGCGCCCTGCCAGGCCGGGGGAGCGGACGGCGAGAGCGTGCCCCGCGCGACCCCCAGCGCCCAGGCGGCCTGCCGGGCCGCGCCGAGCGCCGCGTAGTCGGCGGGCTGCGGGACGACGACCTGCGCGCCGAAGATCGCCGGCGCGAGGGCCTGCACCGCCGGCAGCGCGGCGGCCGCGCCGAGCAGGAAGACCCGCCGCACCTCCACGCCCCGCCCGCGCAGCACGTCCATGGCGTCGGTGAGCCCGCAGAGCATCCCCTCGAACGCCGCCCGCGCCAGGTGCTCGGGCTTCATCGACTCGCGCCGCAGCCCGCTGAGCGTGCCGGCGGTGTGCGGGAGGCTCGGGGTCCGCTCACCCTCCAGATAGGGCAGCAGAACGAGCCCGGACGCACCCGGCGTCGACTTCAGCGCCAGCGCCGACAGCTCCTCCAGGGACTCCACCCCGAGCATCTCGGCGGTCCCGCGCAGCGCCCGTACGGCATTGGACGTGGAGACCACCGGCAGGTACATGCCGGTGGCGTCGGCGAAGGAGGTGATCATGCCGCTCGGGTCGGCGAGGGCCTCGTGGTGGACCGCCATCACCGAGCCGGAGGCGCCCAGCGAGACCACCGCGTCGCCGGGGCCGAGGCCCAGGCCGAGCGCGGCGGCCATCGTCTCGCCGGTGCCGGCGGAGACGAGGAGGCCCTCGGGGGTGATGCCGGCGGCCTCGGAGGGCCCGAGCACCTCCGGCAGCACGGCCTGGTGACCGAGGGCCAGTTCGACCAGATCGGGCCGGTAGGTCCCGGTCCCCACGGACCAGTACCCGGTGCCGGAGGCGGCGCCGCGGTCGGTGGTGCGGCGGGCGGGCCGGCCGAGCAGCTGCCAGACGAGCCAGTCGTGCGGCTGGAGGACCACGGCGACGCGCTGGGCGTGCTCGGGCTCCGTACGGGCCAGCCAGCGCAGCTTGGCGACCGCCTGGCCCGCCCCGGGCACGCTGCCGACGGCCTCGGCCCAGGCCTGCCGTCCGCCCAGCGACTCGACGAGGTCGGCGGCGGCGACCTGCGCCCGCTTGTCGTTGCGGACGAGCGCGGGCCGCACCAGGCCGCCCTGCGCGTCCAGCGGCACGAGCCCGTGCTGCTGCGCGGAGACGCCGATGGCCTCCACGCCTTCCAGGAGCCCGCCGGTCGCGGCCTCCCCGAGCGAGAGCAGCCAGGTCTGCGGATCGACGTCGACGGCCTTGGGTTCGCCGGGATGCGCGGCGTACCCCTGCCGCAGTACGGCACCCGTGTCCGTGTCACAGACGACGATGCGTGTGAACTCCGCAGAGCTGTCCAGTCCGGCGACTATCCCCATGACACATGATTCTGCCGCACTCGAGGGGGTTCAGGTGTTGCTGGTGCCCCAGTCCTCGTCGTCGACCTTGCCGTTGCCCCGGCCGCGCTCGCGCAGCGCGTGCACCCGGTCGGTCACGGAGTGGGGCAGCTTGTCGCCGACGACGTGCAGGGCCTTGCCCGCGGCCTGGCGCCCGGTCTGGGCGGCGGACTCGGTGGCGTTCCGCACGGCCGGGTTCTGTGCGAAGTCCTTCGCGGACTTCTTCATCTGTTCGTAGCGCTCGCGTCCCGCCCGCGTGCCGACCACGTAACCGAGGGCGAGTCCCACGACGAACGTCAGCTTGTACCGCACGGCTGCGATCCTTCCCTGGAGGCCCTGGGGGAACCGATTGGCGGAGCACCCCCCTGCTTGCGCTAATGTATGTCTCGCAGCGAGCGAGCGCCGCCCGGGAAGGCCCGAGGTGGATCCGATCGGTGCAACGCAGCAATCCCCTGTAGCTCAATTGGCAGAGCAGCCGGCTGTTAACCGGCAGGTTACTGGTTCGAGTCCAGTCGGGGGAGCGCGATCCCCTGTAGCTCAATTGGCAGAGCATTCGGCTGTTAACCGGAGGGTTACTGGTTCGAGTCCAGTCGGGGGAGCGAGACGGAAGAGGACCCTTCGGGGTCCTTTTTCGCGTCTACGGGAACCATGCGGGGCGCGACGCGGTCTTCATGGTCGAGCAGAGCCGATCATCCGGAGCAGGAGATCGTATGAGCGGCTATGCTGCGGCAGACGGCGCGCACACATGTACGCGCCTCACCGTACGGGGCGGTAGCTCAGCCGGTTAGAGCAGCGGACTCATAATCCGTCGGCCGTGGGTTCGAGTCCCACCCGCCCCACCGAAGAAAAACGTTATGACCTGCGAAAACGCCCCTGGAGGGGTGTCTTCGCGTGCAGCGAACCAGGCGTTGCCGGCCTGTCTCGGTGGCTCTGCGCCTTCTTGACCTGAGGTTCCGGGTGGAGCGTAGATGTGCAGCCGTGTCGATGATCCCACGGCCATCCCACGCCTCCTGTGTGTGACACGCCGCACACTGCGCCGAATATCTGCTCCCTTGTCGAGGCTCTGGCGCTCAGGAGGGCGGACGCTCGTCGGCAGGGGTGCCGGGGCCGTTGCGACGACGGGGGTCGCCGCCCTCGGCTGGTCCGCGTCGGTGTCGAAGGCAGGTGGCCGGCGGCGAGGTCCTCGGGGGTGTCGGGACGGCGTCGGGCTCCGTGCGGGCCAGTTCGGCTTTGCGCCGCGTGAACGAGGACCGGTAGACGGGCTGCCCGCCGCGGATGGCGGCGTGGCGCCGCAGTCGCCACGAGATCGTTGCAGTGATCGAGGTGCCGCGACGGCCTGTTCCGCCTGCCCTTAACGCCGAGTGCCGGAGGGAGGGGCTCATCCATCAGCCCCTCCATCCGGCGCTACAGGAACGCTGCCGCCACGTGCCCACGGACTGCGGCTGGACGCCGAGCTCGTGGGCGAGCGCTCCCTGGTGCGGAGCGGCGGCTGTTGTCAGGACTGCTGGGTGGCAAGTCGCTTGGCCGAGGCACGGCGTTGGGGCTGCAGGGGGTCCACGAGGACGCCCGAGCCCTTGCCGGGCGTGTGGTTCCAGCCCCGGATCTTCGCCGCGGCCTTGGTGAGGCGGATGTCGCCAGGCGGTACGTCGATGGAGAACAGCGACTCGTCCGGCGTGGCGTCGTCACCGCCCCAGCGGACCACGCCGTCGCAGTCGGCGAGGATGTCCCTGATCACCAGCTCTTCCAGGGGGAAGAAGCCGCCGCGGGCCCCGGAGGGATACGAGCCGGGCCGGATCTGGACGGCTGTACCGGATGCCAGGTTGGACTCCGCCAGACCCTTGCGTACCGAACCGGGCTCGCGCCAGCCGACGACCTCTCCCGCGCGCAGGGCGTCGATCTCGTAGTGGAAGCGGGTGACCACGTGGACCAGGACGGTCTCCACCTCGGCCATGCGCATCTGGACCCCGTCGAGCGGGGTGCCGGGGACCGGCCTGGTGTAGATGTGACCGTGGTCGTCTGCGGTCTTCTCCATCTCCCAGCCGTTCTTGGAGGGAACGCCCGTCAGCACGCGCTTGTTGCGCTCCTGCGCCTTGCGGAGCTTTTCACGGATCTTGTCCAGATCCGGGGCTGGGGCACGGCCCGCAGCGAAGGCGGGGAGGGACAGCGCCTGCGATGCGGCGGCGACGCCGACCGCCATGAAGGCGGCGCGTCGCAGGACGGCGCGGCGATTGATGTCCACGGTCACTTCTTCGTCTCCTCGAATCCTCGTACCAATGGTGGGGCGGTCGGCCACGTCAGACGTTCCGGGAGATGGAGTTGTACTTCTCCATGATCTGGTAGAGGGCTGTCCGCTGCCTGGCGTGTTCGGTCGCCTCAGTGCCCTCCGCGCCCTGGTACCGGCGCAGGATCTGGTAGATCTCGCTCTCCGTGTAGTCCAGGCTGATGGGGCGCAGACGCGTCTCCGGAATCGCGCTGCCCGGAGCCCCGCCGGCGTTCCAGATGTGGATCAGGGGGACGGTGGACATGGCGAACTGTTCGTCGAAGCGGCACTTGTTCCAGATGTTGTACTTGGCCTCGGCGTTGGTGACGTCGCGGATCTCACCCGACTCGTAGCCGTTCTGGATGGCGTAGTTCCATGCCAGGGCCGCTGTCAGACCGAACTGCTGGGCTATTCCGGTGGAACTGTCCTTGAAGTAGCCGGTCGTCAGGAACGTGTCACGGACCACCTCGTCGACGGTCAAATCGACCGGGTCGATGTGCCGCATCTCCCAGTAGGCGGTCGTCTGGATGAGGGCCTTGCGCATCTTGTACTTGTAAGCGAGGTAGGTGGTGACGGTGTCCCATTCGAGGACGACCCTCCGAAAGCACTCCTCATGCGTGTGCGACCTGAGACCACCGTCATTGGGGAAGCCGATCGACTCCATGTACTTGCCGACGTCCGTCCGCATCGCCGAGATGACGCTGGAGGAGAGGTTGGTGTCCGGCAGAGGAGTACGGGGAGGGTCGAAAGAGCCCTGTCCGATGTCCCGCCCCGAGGCGATATTGACGTCGAGATTGATCGCACCGTCGCCGGTGCCGATCGTGCGGGTGACGATCTGGTCGTAGGCCCAGTTCGCGGGCAGCGGATATCCGAAGTTCCCGGAGAAGCCGGACGACATGTCGGAGACGAACGAAGCCGTGGCGTGACCGGCCTCGCCGACGCGCGTACAGACGTTGCGCGGTCCGTAGACGCCGATGGCGAACCGGTTCCCGTCGTCGGCGATCGCGTCCGCGATGCCCTTGAAGTGCGGCAGGACGTTGGAGGTGACGTCCGCGTCGAGGGCGTCGAAGTCGACGGCGAAGAAGATGCGGGTCCCCGTCTTGAAACCGTGATCCAGCGCGGCGTTGATGGCGGACTGGCCGGCCGCACGCCCCTGGGGGTAGCTGAAGTTGGAGGCGTTGCGGCCGAACGTCTGATAGATCGGGAAGCAGCGCAGCCCGTTGTCGGCGATGGTCTTCAGCTCGCCGGGTTGGATGGCCTTGTGGCGCAGGGGGTCCTGGTCGTTCTCCGGCGGGACGGGGTTCGTGAGGTAGCGCCCCACGTACTTGATGCCGTTCGCCTTCAGCGTGGCGGCCCGCGCCGGCGTGATCAGCGTGATGCCGTCGCAAGCCTCGCCGTTGCGGGACTGATCGCCGTACGAGACCAGCAGGGAGGCCCAGGTCGAGAAGTTACCCGTGCCGGTGACCGGAAGCATCGCGAACGACTGGAAGGCGCTGACGGCATAGGAGAGGCTGCTGGTAAAGGTGGAAGTGAAGTCCACGGGCCGCTGGTTGAGGATCATGCCGGCCGAGAACAGCCGCACCCACGTGCCGGAGTCGCCTGTGGCGACGGGGTGGCTCTTCAGACCGCTCTGCGTGCCGGGTCCGAAGACACCGTTCGCCGTACCGTCGGCCATGCCCAGCTCGTACTGCACCGCGAACAGCATGGACTTGGCCACGTCGCGCGAGTGGTGGCCGTCTGCCGGGATGATGTAGAAGTCCCGGCGGTTCAGGTACGAACCGTTCAGCCATCGCTGCACAGCCCGGATGGATTCCGAGCCGCCATTGACGGTGACGTAGGCGTCCATGTTGAGCAGGCCCTTGAAGACCTTGGGCACCAAGGAATCGCCGGGGAAGGCGGAATCCACTCCCATGTCCAGCTTCAGCCTGGTGATGGACGCGGACACACGGGAGTTGTACTGCCCGTCGATGTCGCCCCCGTCGTAGCCCTTGCAGTACAGGCCGGACTGGATGATCCGCGCGAAGTTCGCGGACGGTACCGTGCCGGCGTTGAGGGTGGGGTACTTCGACTGGAGGGTATTCAGGGTCGTGGGGCCGAAGGTATCCGAAAGGGTCGTGATACCGAGTTCGTACTGGAGGGCGCGGGTCAGCGCGAACATCACCTTCCAGCTGGTGATCCCGTTCTCGGCGAGCGGCTCGATGCCCAGCTTTCCGCCGTACGTGACGTTGATGAATTTCTGAGCCCTGAGCACCATCTCGTCGGCCATGCGGCAACTCCCCTCGGTCGCGGCAGAGGCACGTCACGGCATGGCAATGGGACCACCAAGACCACAATGCCCCCCCGGCATTGGTTGGCGCGTGCTCCGACCCCTGGGCCGGGACAGCATCGCTTTTGATCAACCTAAGGTCCGTAATGCGCGAACGGCAGTTCGAGGGGTAACTGGCGGGGAAGTTGGCCTGAAAAAACCTGTTGCGGGCAGAGGGTGCGGCTGTCAGCAGGCCTGGCCGGGTGCGCACTCCATGGCGAACTCCCAGAAGAGCAGAGCGAGGGCGCACACGGCGAGGGAGACCGTACCCATGATCGCGAAGCGCCGACGGGCCGGCCGCTGCCGTAGGCGGGAGGCGATCAGAAGCCCGACGGTGGGGGCGACCACCACGCCGCCGATGCCCGACCACAGCAGCACGGCGGAGGCCACTTCCCAGAACGGATCGCGATCGCGCGAGCCCAGGCCGATGACCGTGGAAAGGACGAAGGCGAGGGGCGATGCCAGCCACCACAGGGACAACCCGGCGATCGTCCGCTCGGCGGAGGCGGAGAGGGCGCGGGGGCTGCCGGACGGGTCGCTGCGGACGGGAGCGGAACTGTAGGACGGCATGCGTGCACCGTACGTCCTGCCTCCACCCGAGGGGCACCCCGCGTGGTCGCGGACGGCGCGGTCGTCGGCGCCACCGAAGGGCGACCCGGCGGGCCTCGACGTGACGCCGACCTCAAGTGCTCGGCCTCCACGGCATCCCGGGACGCCGGCGGCTCCGTCCGGCCACCGTCGGGCGGCCGTCTCGACGACCCGGAGGCCCGGCCGGCGAGGGGCGCACGGGACGAAGGCGACGGTGCGCGCCGAGAGTCGCAGGCCGGGAGGGCGATCAGAAGGCGTGGAGGTACACCCGCGCCTTGCCGCCTGTCACGTCGTACACGTAGACGTCGATCCACTGGACGCTGCCACGGCGATGGTCCTTCACGCAGGGCGGGCACACCCCTGCCCAACGGGCACCCTTCAGGGTCTGCGGCTCCGGCAGCCCCAAGTGCCCGAAGAGTTCCTGATCCGGCGGGAGAGCCACGGCCTTGGTGCGGAGAGGTTTCTCTGTGCGAAGGTCTTCCGCGATCCGGACGGCCGTGTTCGCCTCGGTGACGAAGGAGAGGAGATAGACGTCCTCCTGCGGGTTCGCCCGAACCGCGCCGTTCCCTTCCGTCGAACCCGCCGGCACCTCGACCTTCATGAAGTCGGCAGCCTCGGGCGCGCCGGCTCCCTGCTCCAGTACGGGACGTCCCCGCGGCCGCCCTCACGACCGGGGTCCGAGGGGTTCACCGTGGCCGAGCTCGTGTACAGCTCGGACGGTGAAGATCTCTGGTGATGCGCGTCACGGGAGCATCATGCCGGAGGTCACCCGGATGGCCGCGCGTATGGAACGCGTCAGGAACCGGCTCTCGACTGGATCGCGTGACGGCCTGTCGGCAACATCGTTCTGCTGACGCGGCTGTGCGTATGCGAACCCGGGGGGAGTGCGATGACGTTCGACGAGGAGTGGACCGCGGCCAAGGGGGGCGCGAACGCGAACGTCGCCACACGGCTGAACCAGGTCGACCCGGGCGGCGGCGGAGGTGCGGCCGACCTGACGGTCGACCGGGACGACCTGGGTGCGATCGGCAGCGAGGCGTACACGCTCTACAACCGGCTCGCCGACGACGGCGACCACGCCCGGCAGACGACGCACGACGCGTCGATCGCCCTGCTCAACGGCAACTTCGAGACGGGGACGGCCCTGCTCGAGGTGAACGACCTCTGGAGCAAGCAGCTCAGGACGCTGATGGACGCCTGCGCGAACATCTCCAATCACCTCGACTACTCGGCCGCGTCCCACAAGAAGGAGGAGGACGACATCATCGTCGCGATGAGGGCGTCCCAGATCGATCAGTACTTCACGTAGGGACGGGGATCATGACGCTCGGATTCGACGACGTGCTGCATGCCCCGCTGGGCAAGCTGCAGCAGGCCATGACCGACTGGTCGCAGATGGTCACCAGATTGAACACCCTCGCACAGGACGCCCGCGGGGGGATGAAGGCCAAGGCGGACAAGGCCGACTGGACCGGCGTGAACGCCGACGTCACCAAACCCTTCATCGGGAAGACGGCCAAGGAGTTCGAGGACGCGGCGAAGGCCGCCAAGGGCGTGGCGCAGATCCTGGAGCAGGGGCACACCGCGTTCAAGAAGGCCAAGGACGACCTCCAGAAGATCGTGAACGAGGAGGCTCCGGCACGGAAGGTGTCCGTGGCCGCCGACGGCACCGTACGGGCGGCCGCACCCTTGGCGGACACGGTCGACGCGGCCGGCAGGCACGACCCCGACTACCAGGGCGCACTGCGCAAGGAGCAGGCCGACATCGCGTACGTCGAGGGCCGGATCAGGAGCGTCCTCGAAGCGGCGAACGAGGCCGACCGTGACATCGCCAAGACGCTGCGGGCCAACAAGGGAGACAGCGAGCACGACTTCAGCGCGCCGAAGTTCGGCAGCGCCGACGAGATGAACGCCGACCGCGCCGCCGAGCTCGCGCGGAAGGGCGACCGGGCGACGGACAAGGAACTCAAGGAACTGCAGGACCTTCTGCACGACCACGGGAAGTCGCCGGAGTTCAGCACCACGTTCTACGAGCGCCTCGGGCCGGAGCAGAGCGTGAGGTTCTTCGCGGACCTGACGCTCAACGGGGAGGGCGACAGTAAGGAGCGGGCCGAGACGGTCAAGGCGTTGCAGAAGGACCTCGGCTTCGCGCTCGCGACCGCCACCGATCCGGACCACCAGCCCCATGTGTCGGAGAAGTGGCAGACGGACCTCCGCCGCACCGGATCGAGTCTCATCGACGTGGATCCCGGGCGCCGCGCCAACTACCAGCCCTACGGCTACCAGGTGCTGAGCAACATCCTCCGCTACGGCGAGTACGACCGGCGCTTCCTCACCCCGATCGCCGAGCACGCGGCGCAGCTGCAGGCACAGGACCCGGAGATCTGGAAGCGCGGCGTCCCCCGGAACGAGCCGTACATCGGCATCAACCTCAACCCCGCCGGCACCGACGGCAGCTCCGGATACAACGCCATGACCGGCATCCTGGAGGGGCTCGGCCACAGCCCCGAGGCGGCCAGGGACTTCTTCGACGGCAAGATGACGCCGTACTCCCTGGACGGCCAGAAGATGGACAAGGCGTACTTCGAGCGCGAGGTCGGCGGCGGATACACCCCCGAGAACCTGGAGAACTGGAACCTGCGCTCGGACGGCACCGGGAACATCTACCTCAAGGACCTGAGGCCCACGAGCGGACTCGACGGCAAGACGTACACCGACTACTTCGAGATGTTCACGGACAAGGACCACCCCTGGTTCGACGACCGTTCGGCGACCGGACCGAAGATCGGCGACGGCGACGCCCAGGAGGCGTGGGACAAGGCGTCCGCAGCGGCGAAGGAGTCGGGTCCGAACGCACTCGGGCACGCGCTGGAAGCGGCTGTCTCCGGTCGTTCGTACGATGACGACAGCACGACGGCGAAGCCCGTCCCGCACTCGGAGGATCAGGCGAAGCTGATGCACCGGGTGGTGGAGAAGTTCGGCAACGACCCGGGCAACGAGCTCATCGCGATCAAGCCGGACGGTAAGAGTGGCCCGCTGGCTTCGATGAACGACAGCCTGGGCCATATGACAGCCGAATACATGAGGGACGTCCAGAAGGCGATGGGAGCCTCCGGCATCGTCACCAACGGCGAGGACGCAGGTCTGAGCAACCTCAACGGCGGACCCCTCCTGGACTTCCTCGGGACCGTCGGAAAGGATCCGGACGCTTACGGCGCGATCATCAACGCTCAGCAAGCCACGACGACCGACGTGCTGAACGGCGTGGCGGACAAGTACGTCGAGGGCGGTATGCGGGACTTGGGCGACGCGCGTGCTGAGGTCGACACCTTCACCAAACCGGGAGCGACCATCGCCGGCATCGTTTCGGAGGCCCGTGCGGAAGCGATGTACATCGAGAAGACGGCCGGGGACAAGGACTTCAACGACGGTCTCAAGGACGGCACCAAGTGGGCCGACCGTGCGTTCGGCGTCGTCACCAAGCCGCTGGAGGCCACGGGCGTGGGCGCCCCGCTCGCCTGGGTCGTCGAGGACATCAAGGAGAGCGTCACCGACAAGTACAAGCACGACTCCGTGGGCGAGGGGAAGGAAGCCGCGGACGCCTATCTGGAACAGCAGCGTGAGGCCAGTGCCACCGCCGCCCGACAGGCTGCTGAGCTCGCGGCGAGGGAGGCCGGTCTGTCCCCGGAGGAGCAGCGGAAGTTCGGTGACAGCGCCTACGACAAGGCCAATGCCGGATATGACGAAGGCGTGGGCAGGGGATCTGGGTTCAACGCTGATCCGCATGGAGACGGAGAGTGAATGTCTGAGCTGCAGGAGCGAGACGGGCGGACGGTGCTGTCGCGCCGCCGTCGCGCCGCCGCGGTGATCGCCGCTGTGGTGGTCCTGGCCGGTGGCGGGCTCTACTGGTGGGCGTCCGGCGATTCCGAGGTCGAGGTGCCGGACCGGATCTGCGGCGGTGCCCTCCCGGGGAGTGGCGCGGCGATACTGCTTCCGCAGGAGGGGGCGCAGTACGAGGAGAGGTCGGACAACGACTTCGGCGCGGAGAAGCCGGGCGACATTTGGTGCCATGCGGACGCCGGTGGCCAGTCCCTCCTGTTCAGCTACTGGTGGTCGGTCTCCGATCTGGGTTCGGCCCTTGCCGAGAACCCTGGCAATACGCCCATGCAGTTGGGGCAGGCCAAGGGCTACACGAGCGAGGACGACGCCGAGATCTATGTCTCCTGCCGCGGTCGGTCGGACGAGGGGGAGTGGATCAAGGTGCGGCTGGCGCGGGGCGCCTGGGACCGGAGCACGCCAGGAGAGCAGGACCGGGTTCGTCTCGCGGAACTGGTCGGCGATGCCACCCGGTACGTGGCGAGGGAACTGGGGTGTGAGGGTGCCGCGAAACTGCCCGGCGGGGCCCCGGCCATCGGCTAACACCCGTCGAAACGCGCCTCCGGTGATTCCAGCCGGCGCGCGAGACCGAATTTCGATTTCGGGTGGGAATTATCCCTGCTGGGGCTGAGAACCTGCCGTGCATGTCGCGCGGCCGAATGCGCCCATTGCGGTGGCGCGCTGGACGTGCTTGTTGTGGATGGCGAGTGTGCAGGACGCCTGGCCGCCCTTTTCGTCGAGGGTGATGGCCACGCTCGGGGCCTTGTCGGCGGGCAGGGGAATTGACTTGGTCCAGGGGAGTTTGACGCCCTTCTCGACCGTGGCCGTGCCGGCCTTGCCGTCGGCGAGGTACGAGATCTCGACCGTCCCCGTTCCCGTGACCTCGTACGTCACCTCGGCGGCCGAGGCGGCGTTCGGCTTCGGCTGTTCGTCGGAGTTCAGGACGCCGTAGCCGACGAGACCGAGGCAGGCCAGCAGGGCGACGCCGGCGATCAGCAGCCCCCGCCGGGCCGGGGAGCCGCCCGTGCTCTCGGGTTCGTTCTCCGCTCGCACTGCGTTTTCAGCGAGTTCATTGGACGACATGAGAGCCCGGCTTTCGGTGGGTCGGCAGATGATCCGGGTGGTTATACACCACGCCACCGGCCGAGTGCGAGCGAGCGGAAGAATCGGGCGAACTCCACCCCCTTCGGCCTGCTGATTGTCCTTTATGTCTCGGGGGTTGACCGGGCCTCGCGAGAGTGGCTAGAAATCCCGCTGCAATGCCCGTGAACTCGTGGTTCCCCTCCTCGCGCGATCACTCCGCATTGCTCCAAGCTGGGCGGAAACCTCTGCACCAGCTCCTTCGGCATGCCCATTTCGTGTGGAGCGAATCGGGTGTGTCGATACCGAAAGGCATTCGAGGTGAAAGTTCCTTACAGGAGATATCTCTCCTGTCTTGTCGTGTCGGCGGTAGCCGGCACGCTGTTGCCCCAGGTCGCCTATGGGGCTCCCCAGTCACCGTCGCCCAGCGACGACAAGGGCGCCTTCGACACGATCGCCGGCTGGTTCTCGGACGACGAGGGCGACGGCGACTCGGGTCGGACGGAGGCGTCCTCGACCGCCGGCGCTCCGGTGAGCCGGGACAAGCTGCCGAAGGGCAAGGCGGCGCCGAAGGCGAAGCGTGTCGCCGAGCTGACCGGGAAGCGGACGGCGAACGCCCGGTACT